>CAYSQQ010000018.1:0-13586 GCA_964433275.1 uncultured Thermotogae bacterium | reverse complement strand
GTTAGAGTTGATAGTCTAACGACCTCGGCTTGTCAGCGCAAGGTCGAGTTGATCGGGGGCAAATGGAGCTGATGCCTGGTATCCGCTTATGAGTGCCGCCTCAATCATCGCCACAGCAAAGCAGGATCAAGCGATCAACGGTCTGCAGAAGCGGTGTGGCGACTTCAGCTGGGGTTTTTCTTTGGCGGCGAAGATCAAGCGGTACGGGAAGGAATAATCCCCCTCCCAACACTCTCACTTGCACAGCACACGTCCTGCCTCTACAATAAAGGAATATGGGGATTATACGTACACCTGCTGTCGCTGGAATGTTCTATCCAGCCGATCGTGCTGATCTTATCACTGAATTAGAACGCTGCTTTGGTAATGAAGTGGTTTCCGTCTCCGGTGATTTATCTTATCCAGTAGGATTAATCAGTCCTCATGCCGGATATATCTATTCCGGAAAAGTTACAGCAGCGGGGTATTCCAAACTCGCTCAATTTGGACGACCACATTGTATAATTATCTTAGGAGCGAATCATACGGGTGTGGGGGGAGAAATTTCGCTAAGCCCAGCTGCTTCCTGGCGCACACCGCTCGGTCTTGTTCCGATCGATTCTACGTTTGTTGCACGCCTGCTTGATCGTACTGAGAAGGTACAGGTACTATCAGAGGCATTCCAACGCGAACACTCACACGAAACTCAGCTCCCTTTTCTCCAATATCTTTACGGCCGGCAAATAAGTTTTGTTCCAATCTGCGTCAAGGCAGCGCCGCTCTCCTCTCTTATCGAGGTAGGACGAGCTATTGCCGCTCTAATCGGCACACGCAAAATCATGGTAGTCGCAAGCAGCGATTTTACTCATTTTGAACCGCAGGAAAAGGCAAAGAATCTCGACTACCAAGCGATAGAGAGAATCATCGCGCTTGATATAGATAAGTTTTACACCGAGTTGCACCAATATCGTCTTTCCATATGCGGAGCAGGCGCAATCGTTATTCTCATGGTGATAGCACGACAACTCGGACTCTTTCAGGTTGAATTAGTCGATTATCATACCTCAGGAGATATTTCTGGAGATTGGCAATCAGTGGTCGGCTATGCCGCAATTATTTTCCAAAAGAAAGGGAATGACCTTTCAGTTTCTGAACAGATAAAGATGCGAGGATATAAGGACTGAATGGCGATTATTCATAAAAAGAGAACAGACGGATCTTTGCCGCGTAAAGATTTTACCCTGCGGGCTGAGACACTCTCGACCGCGACTTTATATTAGATGTGAAAAAGATGATTAAGAGCATGACCGGTTTTGGAAGTGGAAAGAGCAGCCAGAATCATTGGGTGGTTGCAGCGGTGATAAGAACAGTCAATCATCGTTATCTGGCAGTAAAGATCCGCAATTTACGCGACTACCCGCTGCTGACAACACAGGCTGAAAAGTTGGTCAAAGAAGCCTGCTCTCGCGGTGAAGTCGAAGTGCGGATATCGATCGAGCCGACTGAAGATATACCTGCAGCAATGAACGTTGACAAGGTGACAGCTCAACGTTACGTTACAGACCTCAAGGAAATTTGCCGTGAATTATCACTTAATGATTCCCCTCGTCTTGATCACCTCATCACGCTTGGCGCTTTCAAGGCGTTACCGATAAACGAAGAAGCGTTGTGGCCTGTCATCGCTGCTGCTCTTACAGAAGCAATTAAAAACCTGATAGCTTCGCGCGAGGTGGAGGGAAAAAGATTACGCGTAGAACTGCACGCGATCATCAATCGATTACAAGTACTTGCCGCACAAGTAGAAAAGAGGATTCCACACCTTGCAACTAAGATGCGCCTGCGCCTGATGACCCGCATCAAAGAGATGCAACTTGACATCGATGAGAAGCGACTGGAGGAAGAGATTGTGCTGTTGGTGGAGCGTTCTGATGTGCGCGAAGAACTTGTGCGCATCTCTGCTCATCTGAGGCGGGTAGATGACTTGCTGACAAATGGCAGTGTGGTCGGTAAAGAGTTGGAATTCCTTGGTCAGGAGATCCACCGCGAAATAAATACCTTGCAAGCAAAGACGCGCGACCTATCTATCGCTGCGGCCGTTGTACAGATGAAGCTGGAAGTAGATAGATTTAAAGAGCAGGTACGGAATGTCGAATAAGCTATTTGCGCAATGGCACACCAGAAACCGAAGAAAAATTGCCTTTGTTCTCTCCGGTCCATCAGGAGCAGGAAAAAATGCGGTGATCAATCGTGTTTTAAAGGAGATTCCTGATCTCGCTTATGCTGTCTCTTACACCACTCGTCTTTGCCGAGCCAACGAACGGGAAGGAATCGATTATTTCTATATCAGTCGCAAAGAGTTTCAGCAGCAGCTTACACAGGGGAATATTCTCGAGCACGTTGAATATATGGATGATCTGTATGGGACGTCAAAGAGTCATATTAACCGACTCTTTGCGCAAGGGGTAGATGTAATTCTGAATCTCGATGTTACTGGAGCTAATACCTTACGCGCTGATGATGCACTTGATGTCCCTCTTGTCTACGTCTTCCTCACCACTCCTTCGCTTGACACATTGCGGTACAGACTCCAAATGAGAGGGACGGAAGACAAGCAGAAAATTGAACGCCGACTCGCTGCGGCTATGCGCGAGATGGAGATGGTCGATCTATTCGATTATCTGTTGATCAACGACTCTCTGGAACAGACTATTGCTGAGATGAAGGCGATCATCATCGCGGAACGGCAGCGAATATAGAGACTGCTGGATATAAAAAAATCCAGGCTCTACTGGGTTTTGTATTGGGAACGGATCTATCTGGTAGTCGGGATCAGGGACGAACCCGACTACCAGGTCACCAACCGTAGGGCACATCCCTTGCAGTTGCCCGTCTTGCTGTGAAGACCGGCCGCCGGTTGCTTCACGGATCCAGGTCTTACTTAGTCGCAATCCCTTTCTCTGTTATCTTCAGTCTCTGGTCAATTTTTCGCTTGAGTGCTTTCCCAGGCCGAAAAACAGGGACAACTTTCTCCGGAACTTTGATCGGCTGTTTAGTCTGAGGGTTCATACGACTGCTGGCTTTTCGTCCTCGTACAGCAAACTTACCGAACCCGACCAGCTTTACCTCTTCACCGCGTAATAAACTCTCCTCGATCAAGTTTAAGACTGAATTGAGTACTACATGCGCGTCTTTTTTCGTCAATTGTGATGTATCTGCCAGCCGATTGATGAGCTCGCTTTTATTCATTTTCCACTACCTCCGGTAAGTGTTGTTATTTTCTATTTTGCTTCCGTGCAAAACACAGAAATTTTATCTATCTTCCGTATAGATAGACAACTTAGATCGCCTACTTCATTGACCATGGGTTTTAAAAGTAAGAGCAAATTATTCTTCCTCATCTATCATCCCCAGCAGATCTCTCATCGTGAGAGCCTTATGCCCTTCATGTTCTAGGTTAATTCGTTCCGGTTGTTTGTTTTCATCTGCCAAGCGAGATAAGTCTCGCATACTCAAACGAATCTGCTTCTTCTCGTCGTTAATCCCGATGATACGCGCTTCAATCTTGTCTCCGATCGCAATGCAATCATGTGGAGTCGCAATTCTTTCGTCGGTGATCTCTGAAACGTGGATCAAAGCATCAACATGCTCTGTGATCTTCACAAATGCACCGAAATCTTTGATCTCGGTGACTGTACCTTCAACCAGATCATCAATACTATATTGCACAAGGAACTCATGCCAGGGATCAGTCTTAAGGGCGCGCAAAGAAAGGCTTATCCGACGTTCTTCTTCGTTGCTTTCTAATACCTTAGCTTCGACGATTTCACCCTCTTTGAGCATATCACCCGGACGCGCTATCCGCCCCCACGCGAGCTCAGAGATATGGATCAAGCCTTCGATTCCTTCCTCTAATTTGATGAACGCTCCAAAAGTAGTGATCTTGGTAACCTCACCGCGCACGCAAGTATCTTTTGGATACTTCTCTTGGATGTCACACCAGGGATCTCGTTGTGCTCGCCGCATCGAAAGGCCCATCTTGCGCTCTTTCATATTGCAGCTCAATACTACCACATCGACTTCATCTCCTTCTGATACGATCTCATTGGGTTTTGATGGAAAACTCCATGCGAGTTCAGAGAGATGCACAAGCCCTTCGATATCCTCTTCTAAACGGACAAAAGCACCAAAGTCTGTTACACTGACCACCGTACCCGTCAGCTGTATTCCAACCGGATAACGAACAGCAGCCTCCTTCCATGGATTAGGGCGCAACTGTTTTATACTGAGCGAAACTTTCTTCTTTTCCTTATTGAAATCGATCACCTTGACTCGCACAGCATCACCAGCTTTATACGTCTTCGGCGGAACAGGAAGATCCTTCCAGGAGATCTCAGAGCGATGGACAAGCCCCTCAAACCCACCGATATCGACAAATAGACCGAAATTAACAACGCTCTTTATCTTGCCATCAATCAGCGCTCCTTTTTCCAGCGAGGCAAAGAGCTCATTTATGCGTTCTTGTGCTAAATCTTTCAAATAAGCTGCGTGAGAGACGACGAGGTTCCTGCCGCGACGCGATAGTTCAAGGACTTTAAACATCATCTTCTGTCCTTTGAGTTCATTAATCTCTCTTGGCCCGGTCTTGCCGAGATGTGAACCGGGCAGGAATGCACGGACACCATCGATATTAACGTGATAGCCCGATCCTTGAACTTCATCAACTATCTCTCCTTCCACTGCTTTGCCTTCACGTTGCGCAAGGTCCAGAGAGGCGACTCGTTTTTCATACTCAGCTTGTTTTTCTGAAGCGTAAACGGCTCCTTTCTCCTCGTCGATATAAGTTACAAGAACATCGATCTCTTCGCCTTCCTCAACTTTTCCATCTTTGCGGAACGGTGACAACTCGCGCTTTGGTAAAATCCCTTCGGATTTATAACCGATATCAACGAGAATCTCCTCATCATTGATCTGAACAATAGTTCCGGCAATCGTATCTCCGCGACTATATGTTTTAACATCGCTTTCTATGAAAGCGTCTTTCATCTTTATCCGACTTTCCATTAAAAACCACCTATTATTTATTATCTTGTCACTTGCCCGTTCATAGCTATAGAGTCGGGCGCTCCGTTATGATCTATTTATCGACCCCCTCGCTTGTCGGTTGATCGCCACAAAAAAATCAGGTTGAATTATACCATTCATTTCACCATTTACCTCTGATCATCTTTCCTTGTCTTAACCTCTCATCTTTTCCCTCTTTGCAGTTCTCTGTTCCGTACATTATGCACTATCGATTCGTTCCATTACCAATTTACTCAATCGTTGATAGTAGCGTGTCGCTTGCGTTGCAATTTGCTCTCCACGCAGAGAGAGTGATTCTTCCTGCTTTAGTTCATCGATAGCGAATGGATTACCGATGGAAAGAGAGATGCGGGGAAAGCGAAACGGATAGCGCGGCGGATAAGACCCCTTTACCTGAATATTGATTGGCAGAACTTCTTTACCTGATATCTCAGCAAAGTGGATGACACCTGTCTTTACCTCTGTTTTGACCCGTGTCGTCCCTTCAGGAAAGATTCCGATCAACTTGTTCCCTTTTAGTGCTTCTACTATCTTTCTAAAATCCTCGCGTTTGAAGTGATCGCGATCAATGATCGTGCTATAAGCCTTGATAAATAGATAAAAAAACGGGTTTTTCAACATTTGTATCTGGGAGATAAAATGGATCTTCCGCCGTCCTCCCAATGCAACTACCAGTAATGGAATATCCCAATAACTACGGTGCCGGGCTACAATGATATATCCCTTTCCCATCTCTGCCTTCTCTCTCCCTTTAATACGCACATGAAATAGAATCTTCGTCACTACCCATAGAATGTAGGTACTGCCAAAGTAAATAATGGTTTTGCAGAGTTCTTTCGCATACTCCATCTATCACAAATGCTCTATCCTTTTTTCGATCAGATCTATCGCTTCGCGAGCAACCTCTTTGAGACTCTTTTGATCTGTAACAATTGTAATTGCATCCTTAGCGGGTTTCAAGGGGGAGATCGATCGGCCGATGTCACGTGCGTCTCGAACAGCGATCTCATTAGCGATACCATCAATATCTGGATAGCCGCATTCTCGTGCTCGCCGCTGTGCCCGTTCGCGTGGAGTTGCGGCAAGAAATATCTTGATCTCTGCATCTGGAAGAACGACAGTGCCGATATCGCGTCCTTCCATAACGACATCCCTCTCTTTTGCCAGTTGCTGCTGCATCCGGACCAGTTTCCGCCGCACTTTGGAATCCATTGCTACCTCTGAAGAGAGCTGATCGATGTGCCGGCTGCGAAGAGAGGCGGTCACCTCTTCTCCGTTGAGGAATATCTTTCCTTCCTCGTCCAACGTAATTTCAATCTCCTCTAATGCAAGGCCGCGGTCAACGCCTAATGCAAGCGCGCGGTACATCGCACCTGTATCGATAAATAGACAATCATAACGAGATGCCAACTGTCGACCGAGACTCGTCTTCCCTGAAGAAGCAGTGCCGTCGATTGCGATTTTCATTCGATACCTCGTGTGAATTTCATCCCTGTCGCTACTGACCGACAAAGAAAGGTCTTCGCACGCGGAAGATCATCCTTTACCTGCTCGATCGAGCGCTTTGCCTGTTGATAAGAAGAGAAGACAACGTAAAAAGCAGATCCACTCCCACTCATTCCATACAGATCACTGCCGAGCTTAGCAACTGCTTCTCGATAGGGATTTAGCTGTGGATAGAGGTCGAGCGCTGCTGTTTCCAGATCATTATATCTTCCTCTGCCGGGGATTGCGCACAGAGAGCGGTGGAAAAGAGAGCTCTTTATGGCTATCTGTTCATCGTATCGTTGATAGACACGCGTGGTATCACAGCTAACCGGCGGCACGACAAGGAGTATTGTCTGAGCGAATAGAGGAGGTAAACGAGTCACCTTCTCCCCCCGTCCGCGGATCAACACCAGTCCTCCGAAGAGGAAGAGCGGCAGATCAGAACCGAGCCTGGCGGCAATAGCGAGTAGTTCATCTGATATCAATCTCGGCCCGATCAATCTATCGATACCCAGCAATACTGCCGCTCCATCACTGCTTCCTCCTCCCAGTCCCGCGCCGATTGGAATCCGTTTCTTGATCCTGATCTTCACTGCGGCGTCACTCTCCTTGGCTGCCAAGATCGCCTGAGCAGCCTTGTAGGCCAAATCGTCATGTTGCGGCGCTGCAAGCTCATTATTGACCTTAATTATTGGACCGTCCAATCGTCGATTCGGCGATTGAGCAACACGGAGTTCAATTGTATCAGCAAGATCGATCGTCTGTACAAGCGATTCAATTTCGTGATAGCCATCGGCACAGCGCTTGATAACTCGTAAAGTAAAGTTGAGTTTGGCATAGGCGTCGATTGTCAGTAGTCCAGCTTGTTCTTCGGTCGTCAATATCTATTCCTGTCTCGATCCCATACTAATTTCCCATTGATCAGCACTTTCATCACTGGATTATGACCGAAAAAATACGGGATCTGGCGGTAATTATCAAGATCAAGGATCACCAGATCGGCTGATTTCCCCTCTTCCAGTGAACCGATTGCATCTGCCATCTCCAATGCAGCAGCAGCATTGAGAGTAGCAGCAGTGAGTGCTTCTTCTATCGTAAGCCCCATCTTCAGTACTGCCAAACCAATAATTATCAACTGCGAATTTATCAGGCATGTGCCAGGGTTGAAGTCGCTGGCCAAAGCGACGGGCAAGCCGGCGTCGATCATCTTTCTTGCTGGCGCATATCGTTTATTTAACGAGAAGGCGGTACCTGGAAGGAGAACAGCGATTACACCCGCTTCTTTCATCGCCGCGATTCCACGGTCGGAGATACGCAATAGATGGTCAGCAGAAGTTGCCTCAAGTTGTGCCGCAAGCTCAGCCCCGCCGATAGAGGCAAGTTCGTCAGCATGGAGCTTGAGCAATAGACCAGCGCCGCGTGCTGCACGCAAGACGGTGCGAGCCTCATTTATAGTGTAAAACCCTCTGTCGCAGAACACATCACAGAACTTAGCTAACCGGTGCCTGCTCACATAAGGAATCATCGTGGTGATGATCAAAGAGATATAGTCAGCCCGGCGCATACCACTGGGAAACGAATGTGCTCCGAGGAATGTCGCTACAAGGCGGAGTGTGTTTTCGTTGCTTAATCGCTTGATCACATTAAGAAGCTTTATCTCGTTCTCCATATCGAGACCATAGCCACTCTTTATCTCAACTGTCGTCGTTCCCTGGGAGAGCATCTCCCTGAGCCAATGGGAAGCGCTCTTTACCAGCTCTTCCTCGCTTATCTGAGCGACTCTGCGGGCAGTAGAAGCGATTCCTCCCCTGTTGTACTGCTTGCCCTGACAACGAGCAAGAAATTCCTCTTCCCGCGTGCCAGCGAAGACAGCATGCGTATGAGGATCAACCAAACCGGGAATAACCACTCCGCCGCTGGCGTCAATGATCAAATCGCAAGAATCGGTCTCTCTTCCCCTGGCTTCCACCGCTGCTATCTTCCCATCTTTAATTGATATTTGAACATCCGTTTGTGAGGAGAGTTCTTTCATCTGTTTACCACTTAAAGGGCCGCTGCCAACCGGGGTGACCAATTGACCAATATTAGTTATGATGGTGCTCATTGCCAGGAAAGTATAATAAGACAGAAAAAACTTTACAACTCAAGGTACGGAAGTTATACTTAATTTCATTCTAAAGGTACGGAAAGAGACTGATGATCGAACTGGACGGAAAGAATTTGACATTGGAACAAGCGGAAAGAGTAGTCATCGCACAACATCCGATCACAGTCGCTGCTGCTGGGCGCTGCTGCGTCGACAAGACCGCAGCGATAGTAGAGAAGATTGTTGCCACGCGTCGCCCCGCCTACGGGATAAATACTGGGTTCGGTAAATTGAGTGATCGCGTTATTCCGGTAGAGAACTTAGGAACATTACAGCGCAATATAATTCTGAGCCATAGCACCGGCGTAGGAGAGCCTTTGCCGATTGAGGCAGTGCGCGCAATGCTCCTCTTTCGCATAAACTCGCTTCTTAAGGGACTATCAGGTATTCGATCAACGACAATCGACTATCTGGTCCAGTTGCTTAACCACAAAATACATCCACTTATCCCGAGTAAAGGGTCAGTCGGTTCATCCGGTGATCTGATTCCCCTTGCCCATATGGCGATAATCCTCCTCGGCGAGGGACAGGCAGAGCACAAGGGGCGAGTGATCAGCGCGACAGAAGCCCTCACGCTGATCGATCGATCACCGCTTGATCTGGCTCCGAAAGAAGGGCTGGCACTCCTTAATGGGACCCAATACATGAGCGCACTCGGTTTTCTCTCTTTGCTGCGCGGCAGGAGGTTGCTCAAGAATGCTGTTGCCGCTGGCGCGCTCGTTCTGGAAGGCCTACAAGGCTTTACTGCTCCGTTTGACAAACGGCTCCATGCTGTCCGGCCGCATCCCGGGCAAGTCGAAATTGCTCGCCTCATCCGCCGAATGATTACCGGCAGCCGACTGGTGCGGAAAACAGACGAATCATTCAAAAAGCACTTAAATGACAAGCATGATACAGAAGGAGAAACGAGCTGTTGCAAGCTGCAAGAGGTACAAGATTATTATTCACTGCGCTGCTTGCCCCAGGTGCTCGGCCCGACATGGGAGACTCTCGACTGGCTGGCAAAGAAGATTACAATAGAAATTAATTCTGCTACTGATAATCCGCTTATCTGGAGTGATAAAACAGTAATCTCCGGCGGTAACTTTCATGGACAAATCCTTGCCCTCTCGCTCGATATGACAGCGATGGCAATCGCTGAGATCGGCAGCATTGCTGAGCGGCAGATCGATCGCCTGCTGACGAGCTCTGATCGAGGCCTACCGCTGTTTCTCGTGGAAAATAATGGGCTTAACTCCGGCCTGATGATTACTCAGTATACTGCGGCAGCTTTAGTAAGTGAGAACAAGATTCTCTGCCATCCTGCCGGGGTCGATTCGATTCCCACCTCTGGAGGCAAAGAGGATCATAACAGCATGGGTTCGATCGCTGCTGCTAAGAGCTTGCAGGTGATAGAGAACGTAGAACGAGTGGTGGCGATCACACTTCTTTGTGCTGCGCAAGCGCTCGATTTTCGTCTCTCTGACCACCTTGCCGAACCGACACGACAGGTCTATGAACGAATTCGTCGTCTTGTCCCCCATCTTACAGGTGATAGGTTCCTTGCTCTGGATATCGATCGCTTAACTCGCGCCGTTAAAGATGGAGAACTGATCGATGGAATCCTTTAGCTCCGGGTTCGTCGGTGTCATCGGCCCGACGAACGTCGGCAAATCGACATTTGTCAACGCTATTTTGGGAAAGAAGTTAGTGATTATATCGCCCAAGCCGCAGACGACACGGAACCGCATCCGCTGTATTTACAACAGCAAGAACGTACAGATCGTCTTTGTTGACACCCCTGGCTTGCATCGTCCACATAACAAGCTGAGTCGTCATATCGTGCGGCAAACCTATCGCGCGCTGCGTGAACTCGATCTCATTCTCTATATGGTCGAGCCGTGGGGCGGGTTGTCAGCCTATGATACTCTTCTTTTAGACCGTTTAACAGGGAATGATAAACCGATTATCCTGCTTGTCAATAAAATCGACCGCGCAAGAGGGAATGCATTGGAAGAGACATTACTCGCCTATGCGCGTACCGATATCTTCGCAGAATTGATTCCCATATCAGCGCAGGAGGGAACAAACCTCAATGAGGCATTGCGCACTGTAATCGGTTATCTGCCAAACCGGATGGCCTATTTCCCCGTTGATATGATGACCGATCAAAGTGAAAGGTTCCTGGTCAGTGAATTGATCCGCGAGAAGATTGTTCAACTTACTTTTGAAGAACTTCCGTATTCAACTGCCGTGCGGATAAAAGAGATTGAACAACAATCTGCTGGATCAGTGCATATTCGCGCTGAGATATGCGTTGTGCGCCAGTCACAAAAAGGAATAATCATCGGAAAACGCGGCACAATGATCAAAGAGATTGGTACCCGCGCCCGCCGTGATATCGAAATACTCCTCGGAACAAAGGTATTTCTCGACCTTGTGGTGCGAGTACGTAAAGATTGGACAAAGGATGAACGCGAGATAGAAATTCTTACCAGAGAGGAGATGGTCATATGACCACAACTGCCGACTCAGAGAGAAAAATTCTTCTTGTCACAAGGCAAGAAGAGACATACCAACCGCTTGTCGCCCTGCTCCGCCACGATAACTACTCTGTACGACAAATAACAGATGAACAAGAGGCCCTCATCATGCTGCAAGAGGAGCAGTTCGATCTCGTCCTCCTTGCCGGCATGTCAGAGGCTGCTATACGTGCTAAGATCGAGAAAACCTTCCCCGAGACCGAGATAATAGTGATCGCCCCGCAAAGCAGGAACGCTGAAATCGGAAGCAGCGCGGAGCTGATTCCGATTTTCCAACTGAAACAGACGATCGATTATGCAGGTGAAAACCGGCGTTTACTGCACAATATATCCTCTTTCCGCAGGTTAGAACAACTGCAACAGACTGTCCTGAAATTGGGAACGACGATCCTCACGGAAAATGACATCGACCACATCCTTCAGATAATCGTTGATGCCGTCGTCCTTCACAGTGGGTTTAACCGTGCCGCCATCTCATTGTACGATCTGTCGCACGGATCACCGATCAATGGGAAAGTGCAAACAGTTGCTGCCGCTGGTATCTCACCACAAGATCTTCAACGCTTGACTGAAAGTGGAGGTCTCTCCCCTCATGACCGCCAGAGCGTCTTTACGAAGCAATTCGAATATGGACCTGCTTATTATATTCCCCACGGCAAAATTCCCTGGAAGGATACGCAGGGCATACCAGGCACGGTAACGACTGCGGGGTGGCACAGAGCTGATCTTCTGCTCATCGCTCTGCGTGGCGAGAAAGGGATCATCGGCCATTTGTCGGTTGATGATCCGCATGACCGTAATATCCCGACAATCGCAGCATTAGAGCTGATTACTATTCTGACCAATATGGCAGCATTGGCGATCGAACGAGTGTATAAATTGCAGCAGTTAGAGAAACTACAAAAAAGACTGCATAGGTTCTATTATTTTGGCCGAAGAATGATTGCCGCAGTCGATATCCCTACCTTGTTCAAGTTAACCTTACACCACCTGCAGGATGATTTTGAGTATGATTTAGGAGCGATATGGTTGAAAGAAGCGAACGAACTGGTAGCCCGCACTGTTGTTCCTGCCGTTGATTTGGCAGAAGACGAATCGTTCACCACTGGAACACGTATCTCCCTGGATGATAAAGGAGTTATTCCCTGGGTGGCACGTCAGGGTTCACCACTGGTAATCCCTGATGTCACTGAAGACGAGCGGCACAGCAAACCTTGCCGGACTGCGCATTCTGAGATCATTGTTCCGATGATGGATAAGGAACAAGTGATCGGTCTGTTGCAAATGGAGAGCAAGAGACTCGCTTGCTTTGTGCAGGAAGATGTCGCATTTTTGACTGCGGTGGCGAGCCAGTTAACGAGCGGTATCGTTAACCTAAGAAAACATGATGAACTCCGGCGAATATATACGTTCAGTCAACAGCTTGCTCAGATCGAAACGCTTGCTGAGTTAGTAGAAATTACGCTTGATTGGCTCGACGAACATTTCGGTTACTATCTGACTGCTATTCTTCTCAAAGAGGGCTCTGAGCTGGTCGTCCTCGGACTGCGCCGTCTCGAAACGAGTCAGCGGGTAAAGGCAAAGGACAAATTCAGCTTCAACCAAGGGATAGTGGGATGGGCTGCCCAGCACAGAGAGAGCGTCCTCATCGACGATGTGACTGAGAATGGTCGTTATGTCCTCGGATATGGAGACACGCGCTCTGAGCTCGCTGTTCCGATCATTCACAGTGGGGAACTGCTCGGAGTGCTGAATATTGAAAGCTCTGAACTGGCGCGTTTCGATGCGCAGGACCGCCAAGTCGCTGAATCGATCGCCGGAATCCTTGCCGTTGCAATCAGTAATATCCGTGCGCAAGAAGCATTACGCCAGCAAGCGATCCACGACGCCCTGACCGGTCTGTACAATCGTCATTATTTCAACACGATTATCGATAACGAACTGGCACGAACCGACCGCTATAATCACCCCCTGTCCTTCATGATGATCGATATCGATGGGTTCAAAGCCGTCAACGACGAGCTGGGCCATCTAAAGGGAGATCAAATCCTCAAACGGGTCGCTGATATATTACAGCAGAATGTGCGTTCAACAGATCGAGTAATCCGTTATGGAGGAGATGAATTTCTTATCTTGCTGCCCGAGACAAATGGAGAGGCCGAATTGATTGCCATACGGCTCAAAGAGCAGGTACAGCAGCTCAGTCGTGATCTTTCACTTTCCCAACCCAATATTGGTCTTAGCATCGGCATTGTCACCAGGCAAGCAAATGACAAGCAAGAACTGGAGAAACTTTTGCGTGAAGCAGACAGACTGATGTACAAAGATAAACACCGAAACAGCGAGAATGCAAGATAACAATTGGGTAT
>CAYSQQ010000017.1:0-13674 GCA_964433275.1 uncultured Thermotogae bacterium | reverse complement strand
GGCTTCACTGGAATCAGATCACCGACATAACCCCTCTGTCCGGACTTACCAATCTGGCCCGGCTCTGGCTTCACAGCAATCAGATCACCGACATAACCCCTCTGTCCGGACTTACCAATCTGGCCCGGCTCTGGCTTCACAACAATCAGATCACCGATCTGGCTCCCCTGGTAGCCAACACCGGTTTAGAAGCAGGAGATCTGGTGGATTTACAAGATAATCCTCTGGATTTCTCGCCGAATTCCCCGAATAGACGAGATATAAGCGAGCTACGGGAAAGAGGGGTGGGTATAGTCTTATAACATTAGCTCAGCAAAAATGCTTGTTTGGTCTAGTTGCGATCTTTTGACCTTTTTGCCGGCTGTGTTGCTTCAGCAGACAGCCGGCCGAAGAACGACTCAGGTAAATCCCGAACTGCCGCTTGATCAGATCCACCAGCGTGCTGCACATCCAGAGGTTAAATGAAATTCAAGATGCAATGAACGTGAACTGGCGCGCGAGTTTAAACCCTCACACGAAACCATTCGTAGTTGGGTGCGACGGGGCGGATTGCGGTGAGGGGTGCAGTCCTTCCAGATTGACCATCAGAGAGAGAAGACTTGCGGCGGTTGTGCCGCGAGAACCGCCGGATCTGCCTGGAGCGGAAGATCTTGGCAAAGCCATGCCCTGGCTGGTTCGGCAGATTTTGCTGCGTCATGCCGGCAACAGAATGGGGGCACACCAATAATGGGTAGGCCTACTCGGTGCTGCCAAGGGTTATTGGTTTATGAGCGCAGGCCCGGCTTACTGCCCGATCGCCATGATGTGTCGTGTGCTGGAAGTATCGACCGGGTAATATGCGTAGCGTCGCCGTCCACTCCTTGACGAGGTTTGTGCTGGTTTGTATATTTTGCCGATTCAGGAGGTAACGTATGTTGAATGTGCACTTCGAACAGATCGCCGGGGAATTCGGTTGCTCGTCGCAGCAAGTTCGCGCTGCCTCCGATCTTCTCGCTGACGGTGCTACGGTTCCTTTCATCTCCCGTTATCGGAAAGAGCGAACAGGATCGCTCGATGAAGTGGCCATCACCGCCATTCGCGACCGCCTGCAACAGCTGCGGCAGTTTGACAAACGGCGGGAGTCAATCCTGGCCTCACTCATCGAGCGCGAGCTGTTGACCTGCGAACTGAAGGATGCTATTGCCAAGACGCAGAGCATGACCGAGATGGAAGACCTTTACTTACCCTACCGTCCCAAGCGGCGGACGCGAGCGATGATCGCGCGTGAGAGAGGGCTGGAACCGTTGGCCGATCGGTTGTTTGAGCAGGGTTCCTCGTTCGCTCCGTCTACCGCAGCCGGGGCGTTTGTCGATCCGGAAAAGGGTGTGGACGATACCGAGGCAGCCCTTGCCGGCGCACGCGACATCCTAGCGGAAGAGGTCAATGAGTCGCCCGAAGCAAGGGCCGAAGTGCGGAAGCTGTTCGAGAAGCAGGGGATCTTTCGCGCTACTGTCATCAAGGGACAGGAAGAAGACGGCAGCGCCTATCGCGACTATTTCGACTGGCAAGAACCGTTGTCGAAGGCGCCGGCTCATCGTATTCACGCCATGTTTCGCGCTGAGAAAGCAGGTGTCATTCGATTGGTTCTCCGGCCGGAGGAAGAACCGGCCATTGAGATGCTGTCGCGCCGCTTCGTTCGCGGACGCAGCCAGGCAGCCGAGCAGGTTGCCCAGGCCGTTGAAGATGGCTACAAGCGATTGATGGCTTCGTCGATCGAGAACGAGATTCGCGCCAAATTGACCGAGATGGCCGATTGCGAAGCCGTCCGGGTATTCGCCGACAACCTGCGGCATCTGCTGTTGGCTCCACCTCTGGGGCAGAGGCGGGTATTGGCCATCGATCCCGGCTATAGAACCGGATGCAAGGTCGTATGCCTCGATGCTCAGGGACGGTTGCTGACCCACACCGTGGTGCACGTCGTCGGCTCGGAACGCGAGATTGCACGTGCCGGGCAAACGCTTGCCGACTTGGCTCGAACCTACGAGATCGAAGCGATCGCCATCGGCAATGGGACGGCCGGCCGGGAGACCGAAACCCTGGTTCGATCCCTTGACATCGACAAGAAGATCCCCGTAATGGTGGTTAGCGAAGCAGGTGCCTCCGTGTACAGTGCCTCGGGGATTGCGCGGCAAGAACTTCCTGATTACGACGTTACCGTGCGGGGCGCGGTCTCTATCGGGAGACGGCTGATCGATCCGCTGGCGGAATTGGTCAAGATCGACCCCAAGGCCATCGGCGTGGGGCAATATCAACACGACGTCGATCAAAGCCTGCTCAAGCAATCGCTCAACGATGTAATCGAACACTGCGTCAATGCCGTTGGGGTTGAAGTGAACACCGCCAGCGTGCCGCTTTTGTCTCATGTCTCCGGAGTGGGTCCCAAACTGGCCGAAAAGATTGTCGCCCACCGCGACGAAAACGGCCCGTTTCGAAGACGATCTCAACTCAAGAAGGTTCCACGAGTCGGCCCCAAGGCCTATGAGCAAGCGGCCGGTTTTCTGCGCATTCGCGATGGCGACGATCCATTGGACGCCGGCGCCGTGCACCCGGAAAGCTACGGTGTCGTGCGGCAGATGGCCGCCGATCTGAACTGCACGGTCGAGGGACTGATGAAACGGTCCGACCTTCGAGCGGGGATCGATCTCGAACGTTATGTCACTGATACCATAGGCTTGCCGACGTTGACCGACATTCTGGAAGAACTGGCCAAGCCGGGACGCGATCCGCGTGAATCCTTCGAGGCGTTTTCGTTCGCCGACGGCGTGAACAAGATCACCGATCTGTCGCCGGGAATGAAGGTGCCGGGCATTGTCACCAACGTCGTCAACTTCGGCGCGTTCGTAGACGTCGGCGTACATCAGGACGGCCTCGTTCACATCAGCCAGTTGGCCGATCGATTTGTGGAACACCCGTCTTCGGTCGTTAAAGTCGGGCAACATGTGATCGTCACCGTGATGGAAGTCGATATCGATCGCCGCCGCATCAGTCTATCGATGAAGAAGCAGCCGGCGCCCAGGATCACTCCCTGAAGACCGTTTGAGAACGACCGCCTAATTTTAATGACTCCTCACGGTTAAGCCAAGGTATCCCTCAGAGAAGGGCTGAAGCGACCCGTTTGCGCCTGCTGCCGGCAGACAGGCGCTATACAGGTATATTGGATTTTGTACAATGACAGACAAGCCTGGTACCTCTTACCCATTGCCCTATCTTACGGTGATATATCTATCGTATAACCCCACTACGCGACCGATGATTGCAGCCGAGATCTTTTTACTGCACAGAACAGCAACTAGTTTCTCGGCATTATCGGGGGAAAGCGATATCAACAACCCTCCGGACGTTTGGGGGTCGAACAGTATGTCACAATTGCTCCCTGAGAGAGAGGAGGCAAACTGTACATGCTCGCTGATATACTCACGATTGCGCTGGAGACCACCGGGGATCAAGCCGTCAGCAATATATTCGCCTGCTTGAGGGAGGAGCGGAATCTGATAATAGCTCAATTCTATCCCTACTTTACTCGCTGCCGCCATCTCATACAGATGGCCCAATAAGCCAAATCCCGTTACATCGGTGCAACTATTGACACCGATACGAAGCATCTGTACCGCTGCTTCTCTATTCAGCGCCAACATCGTCTCACTTGCAGCGGCGATGCTCTCTGGTGAGGCAGCATCACCTTTTTGTGCCGTAGCGATGATTCCTGTACCAAGCGGTTTCGTAAGTACAAGTTGATCCCCGGGCTGGGCGTTGCTATTGGTGATTATCTTAGTAGGATTGACTGTCCCTGTAACGGCAAATCCGCATTTGAGTTCAGGATCGGTAACAGTATGCCCGCCAACGAGAGCAACTCCTGCTTCAGTCAGCTTGTCGATTCCGCCCTGCAATATCTGTGATAATATTGTAAGATCACTTTCAGCAGGGGTACAGACAATGCTAAGCGCAGTGAGCGGCTGTGCTCCCATGGCATAGAGATCACTTAGTGCATTGGCAGCAGTTATCGCGCCGAAGGTATACGGATCATCAGCGATAGGAGTGAAGAAATCGACTGTCTGGACCAATGCTAGATCAGCGGTTAACTGATAAACGCCGGCGTCGTCGCTGGTCTCTATACCGACCAGCAACCGCGAATCAACAGGCAGATTCAATCGGCTCAATACTTTGTGTAGGTCTCCCGGACCCATTTTGGCTGCTCAACCAGCGCTCTTGACGTACTGCGTCAAACGTATCCGTTCGTCAGGCAATATCTTCACCCCCCTTTTTTGTTCCCGTCAAAATGAGCGGAAGCGGTAGGAATCGAACCCACCCAGGGCGGTTACACCCCGCACTGGTTTTGAAGACCAGGAGGCCCACCAGGGCCCATTCGCTTCCATCAATAGTGTAATTTCTCTTTGCAGCGCTGTCAAGCTGCGCGCCCCCGGCCGGCAGAGAGTTGAGTGGCGTTGGCGGTTAATTGTTTCGTCTGATAATTCGTTTATCTTGCACGCGGCGGGTGATCCCTTGGCTGTCAAAATATTGCAGGAGCGGCAGCGCGTATTTTCGGGTGGCGCCGATTGCATCGCGAAATTCACCGACACTGATCGTCTCAGATCGATGCGCAGTGAGTACTCGCTCGGCTTTGCGCACTGCCTGATAATGGAGAATCACTCCTTCGGGGAGCCTAATCAGTCTTCCACTCTCTAATAGCGAGGTGAGCATCATCTCTGTTATATCTTTTTCAGTTTTTATAAGTTGCATCACTTCAGCTAAATCGACTGGCGGCTGAAACATTCTGTTGCTGTACAGTCGATCTAGTGCATTGCGTACTTCGGTCTGCCGGGGGGTGAAGTGTGGCTGATGATCGGTCAAAGCGACCCTTATGTCGTTGCGCTGGAGTCTCCCTTCATTTGCCAGTTCGACGATCGCTCTCTCCAATAGCGGTTCTTCTACTTTCATTTGCGTTCTAAGCGCACTCAGGGCCATGTAGATGCGCGTCGGCTCTTTTACATGGTAATCCTGTATACAGGTTATGATCTTCTCTTTCAGTCGTTCCATTTGGCAGCGATGGAAGACTTTATCCGAACTGATCGGGATCGTCTCAATAGTCGCCAGAATTTCTTTTAGTTCTGCAGTGGAGAGCGCTGTTCGCTGCATTAATTCGTGCAATGAAAAGGCTTTGGAACTATGGATCAATAGTTCTTCGACCAGGCGGCGCGGTGAGCACTCTTCATAGAGGTTAAGCTCGGTGATAACCTTTTGATCGAACCGCCGGTGAGGAACGGGCTGCGGATTGAGAACTATGCCGCTGCCGAGCACCTGTGGCGGGGAATAGCAGCGCACGATGAATCGATCTCCTGTGCGGGCGGCAAAGGGTTTTTCCAGTTTAAATTGCACTAAACCTTCTGTCTTTGCGGTAAGTTTCTCTTGATCGAGCAGGATGACGCGACCGATCAGCTCATCGGTTCCAAGGTGAAGACGGATCCGCATCCGGTTTTTTATCTCACGCGTATTGCCGAGTGAAGATACGCGGAGACGGGCATCGAGAAGACGCGACGGCGTAAGATGTCCCGATATTGTGAGGATGTTTCCTCTTTTCAGGTCCACTACTTTGACTTTTGTCAGTGTTATGCCTACCCGTGTTCCTGCTGCTACGGAATCGACCGACTGGGAGTGTGTCTCAATTCGCCGTATCCGCGCGGCAGTTTGTTGTGGAAGGATCTCCACTTGATCACCGACTTGCAGTCTGCCGCTGATCAGAGTACCGGTAACGACAGTGCCGAATCCGGCGATCGTAAAGACTCGATCGATCGGTAAGAAGGGAGCAAGATCAGTCCGCTTGGGGGGGATGTCACTCGTCATCCGCGCAATTTGACTTTTGAGTTCTTCTATTCCTGCTCCACTACGAGCCGAGACTGCTTGTCGCGGGGCATCGGCGAGACAAGAGTCAGCCAGCTCTTCATTGATCTCTTCGTAGACGAGTTCCAGTTCTTCTTCATCGACTAGATCGGTTTTGGTGATGACAATAATTCCATGTGCTATCTCTAATAGATCGATGATCCTCAAATGTTCCCGTGTCTGTACCATTACGCCTTCATCAGCAGCGATGACAAACAGCACGAGATCGATTGCGCCGATACCGGCCAACATATTTTTCAGAAAATGCTCATGGCCCGGTACGTCGATGATCTCTGCACAATCACCGTTCGGCAGGTTGAGAAAGGCGAATCCGAGGTCGATCGACATTTCGCGCTCTTTCTCTTCTTTCAGTCGGTCGGTGTCAATTCCAGTGAGCGCGCCGATTAATGCTGTTTTGCCGTGATCAACGTGCCCAGCCGTTGCGATAATGATGTTCATATTAGTGATTGGCGATCAGGTGATCACTGAAGGCTGTCGGTCCGACAGCCGGCGAAATCGTTCAACAATTACGCCATGATCCTCGGGGCGGAGAGTGCGAAGATCGATGAGTAACTTGCCGTTGCTGATACGGGTAAAGATGGCTGGATCGCCCATTCGCAATTGTACTACAACCTTCTCAACGTCAAGGTGGAAGAATTTGATCACCACCAACACAGTGGGTATCTCTTCTCCGGGCAAGGATCCACCTCCCAGCTGAGATGCGCCATCCTTTATTTCGACATTTGCTTCTTTCTCTAATGCGATTTCCAATGCCGCAGCCAGAGTCTCTGCTGCTCGTTTTATCTCTGCTAATGGGCGCAACGCCATCTTCCATATCGGTAATTCAGTCGGCTTGCCTCTCAGATAGCTGCGCAATGTCGCTTGCAGAGCAGCAAGGCGGAGTTTGTCAATCCGCAGCGCTCGTGTCAATGGATTCTGTTTCAATTTTGTGATCAGGGCGCGTTTGCCGACGATGATCCCTCCTTGCGGTCCGCCGACCAGCTTATCAGCGCTGAATGTAACAAGATCAGCGCCGGCAGCGATGCTCGCTTGTGCTGTCGGCTCGCTTCCTAGATCATATTTTGTCAGATCGAAGAGCGCACCACTGCCGATATCGTCGACGACCAACAGCTTGTGCGCTGCTGCCAGATCGACCATTTCGATGAGCGAGGCTTCAGCGACAAAGCCGACCAGCTTGAAATTGCTCGTATGGACTTTAAGAAGGATTGACGTTTCGGGTGTTATCGCCTGCTCATAATCACTGCAGTAAGTACGATTGGTCGTCCCCACTTCGATAAGTTCGGCTCCGCCGGCACGCATCACATCGGGTAGGCGGAATGATCCGCCGATCTCAACCAACTGGCCGCGGGAGACGATCACTTCGCGATCTTGCGCAAATGTGCTGAGGATCAACAGCAATGCAGCTGCATTGTTATTGACGACCAATCCTGCTTCTGCACCGGTCAGAGCCACGAGCAGTTCTGCAATATGAAGATCGCGTGATCCCCTCCTTCCGCTTTGGAGATCGACCTCTAGTGAGCAGTAACCGGATAGCTCTTCCACCTTTTGTATCGCGTTAGCAGAGAGCGGCGCCCGGCCCAATCCTGTATGAAGGATTATTCCCGTGCCGTTGATTACCCGCTGCAGTGATCGTTCTTCGAGCTGCGCAGCGACCAATTGCGCGAGATGATCGAGCGAGAGATCGAGTCTTTCCAGCTCCCCAACAGGCAAACTGCGTAATTTTCCCAATGTGGAACGAATCAGGCGCAGCACGATTTCTCGTGCCACGCCTGTTTTAATCAATGATCGAATTAAGCAATGATCCAGCAGTTTATCCACTGCAGGAATAGCACGGCGTAATTGATCTTTAGTACTCATAAACCTCAGCTCTTTTTACGATATTTAGAAAGAGCGGTTTCCAGCTCCTGAGGGTCGATGACCATTGCCATCATTTCCAGGTGCTCTTTATAGAGATCTTCAGAGATCTCTGCCTTGATCGCCGGTTCAAGAACATGATAGACTGGGAGTCCCAACGAGACTCCGGCTAATGGACCTGCGTAACTTGGGTCGCCTTCGGTAACTGTCTCTGCAACGAGTTCCGCTCCTTCAACATCAGGAGTTCCGATGATCATTATCAGGTTGTCGGCCCCGTGCTCTTCGACTAGTTTTTTTACCGTGGCTTGGTATTCCTGGTCCATTGCTCCTGCCGCCGTTCAAACGAAACACTCAGTGATCTGATAGATAACATCAGCTCCTGCTGCTTCTAAACATGCAGCTATCGATGGCCCTTGAATTCCATCACGCTCACCATAGGCAATAACTTTCATGCCTTTTATCATTTTTCACCTCCTCATAAAAGATTTTTTTTACTCATACGCATTCAGGCTGCGTTAGTCTTCTGCACTCACTCTCTGCCGGAGTTCTTTTCCAGCAGGAATGAAACGCCATCAGCCAAATGGGTCATCCTTCCTAAGAAGAGACTCCCTTTGGCAGCAAAGAGCGTATTGTTGATCTTGCCGTCGTTGATCAGATTGAGAGCATGCCCTAAGTAGGGTACTGCTGATGCGATATGGCCTTGCGTGGGAGAGAAGCCGGGCATTCCTCGCGATTTGATGAATTCCGGTAGTTCGTCACGGCCTATCTCATTGCGCATCGCAGCCATCGCCGCGATCGTCTTGTAGTTGGTAAGAGGGACATTCCCACTGCCCATCGGCAGCGTTACTTCCGGGTTATGTAGTTCTACTGCATATTTATCTACGTCTGTCATCTTCATTCCCAGCTTTTGCAGGGGTTTGATGACGAGTACGTCGTAAATAGCTTGCGCTGTCGCTCCGGCACTGATATCGTGCTTTCCTGTACACTCTAGGTTGACAACCGGGCTGACGCCATCGTCTTTGCCCAGCAAAATAGCGATCCCTCCTAACACGTCTTCCAGAATCGGCATATCATGCCTCATATGGCCCTGGAACTTCATTCCTATTTTGCTGAACGATCCTCCTCCGACAACGATGATCTCGTTGAACAGACCAGCAGAGATGAGTGCGGCGCCATGGATAATCGCCAATACAGTGCCGGCACAGAACGATTTTACATCGCATCCGCTGGCGTTTACGCAGTGGGCCTCTTCGCCGATTGCTTTTGCGAGGTTGCCGCCGCCGCGATTATAGCGATCACCGACCGCCTCTTCGGAACAACTCAGCAGGTAATCGATCTTTTCCGGTTCTATTGCGCTGTTACGCACTAAATGTCGAGTGACGAGTATCCCAGTGACTTTGGTGAGTAAGTTCTCCAGCATTATATGCGCAGTGAGTGTTACATCGTGCTCATGCGCCCGGTTAACGCATCCCACCAATTCACTATTATAGTACAGGGGGAGAGATTCCTCTTTCTCCACCTTCGCCTCAATCTTCTCTTGCGGTGTTCCTTCTCCCAACCGCTCTCTATCTTCAGCAGTGATCAATGGATGCGCAGTTAGCCGCCCGTTAAGAGCAGCGGTGAATGGAGGTGAAAGATCGATTAAATCAAACTTGTCCCATATCTTCATTATTCCGTACAGCTCGTCTTGGGGCATGATTTCACCGAACGGTCCGTAGCGTAATTTATCACGGAGAAGATTCTCATGCCACGGTTCTTGCAAATCAGCGAAGTCATCAGGGGATATATTTCCGATAAAGACCTGATTCGGCGGGTAAGCGACCGTATCATCGAAGCTGCGCAGATGTTTCTCCAACTCGACAAGCTTTGTCCGTCCGGCAGCGATCTCACGTACCGGCTTAGATCCGTAACGGACCAAGTCAGGTGCATGCGCAAGAATATAGGTTGCCTGTTTGACTACTACTTTAGGGCCCGTCATTCTTGTTCCTCCTTAAATACTGTCTGCACCGCAACTTCGGTCTGCAGTGCCGCAAGCGCTCTCTTTACCAATCCCATACGCAGGTCTTTCTCCTCTTCAGGCGACAGCTCAGGGTCGCCCAATGGATGTGGAATAGCAATCGTCGGAATGATGCGATTTGCTCCGACTGTCAATGAAATAGGGACGATTGTGCACATATGAACTACCGGCAGACCGACTCGATCGATCTCTTTGGCCAGCGTTGCACCGCAACGCGTGCAAGTTCCTCAAGTGGAGGTGAGAACCACCGCTGATACAGCCGCGTCTTTCAGCCGCGTAGCGATCTCTGCGCCAAATTTCTTCGCATTAGCAACAGACGTTCCATTCCCCACTGTTGAGTAATACAGCTCGTGCAGCTTGCCGATCACCCCTTCCTGTTCCAGCTGTCGAAGCACATCGACAGGAAGAACGCGATTAGGATCTTCATTGGCATAGACCGGATCATAACCACCATGTGCTGTCTCATGGCCGGCTTCAGTCAGTTTGTCCAGTCCGGCGAGTGAGTATTCACCGAATTTGGAGGCGCTCGATGACTCAATCCGATCCGGATTTCCTTTCGGAACAATACCGCCTGAAGTCACGATAGCAATAGTCTGATTTTTTAGATCAATGATTGGCGGGCTTGGCGTTACGCGATCGAAAGAAGGAAGCGGATATTCCGTTTCATACGGTTCGCCGGCCATTTTTCGCAGCAACATATCAACAGCGCGTACTGCCCCGATCTTTTCAGAAAAGTAATTTTCGCGAATGCCGCGTGGGAAATATCCCTCCTCCTCCGGTGTGCCGATCTCTTCATCATTGACTAACTTGAGCGCCAGTTGAACTATCGCGGTCAGTGCGTCTTTCATTTTGGCAGCAGAATTCGCTGTTTCGATGATATATAGACCACGTCCAATCTCGATACCGGGGTTCTCTTTGAACATTCCGGTTATGACCGGAATAGAAAGTTTCTCAGCGACTGCCTGGCAAGTACTGCTGCACGCGATTCCATATCGACCGGCATTGAACGCCGGTCCGGCGATCAAGATATCCGGCTTATATTCAGCTACCATATCGACGACCTCCGCGCTGACAACATCGCTCTTTTCCGCATAGTAATTGTCACCACAGAAGACGGTAGCAACGACTTCCGCCTGATCGCCGAGTAATTTTTGCAACAACATGCCCGGTCCTATTGCCCCTTCTTTGCTCTCCGGCGGCACATGGGCCTTATCTTCAGCGCCGATCTGAGCAAAAAACTGGTTGATATAGTGTACAACACGGATTTTTTTCATCTTGCCCTCCCCTTTAGCGTGAACGCGCGGCCATCCGGTTAAATCCAAGTTGGCAGGTTGCCCCCATCACGACTTGTAATTCTACTGAGACGCGGCCATCCGGCTTTAATCCACCGGAAAATCCGCCGGCGATCACTTCTACCGGCTCTAAATGGCCGATGACGCGTTCCATTGCCGGCAATTCCAGCATCATATTTGCATTGCCGACACTGACTACTGCCGTCGCCTCTGGCACGCCGTCGGCAAGAGACTGTGAAAGCCCATCACTGCCGGCATATTCATCGGTGATCAGCACTGTCTTTACTCCCAACTTTTCAATTTTCTGGCAGAGCATCATTAAGTCAGTATCAGGATTGCCGAATCCTTCTTCTGTAATCACCGCGCCATCGACTCCGAGGAGGTCGACCAGCTTTGCTGTGTATCCAGCGGAACGCTCTTTATCAGCCAGGCGCACATTAACATTGGAAATTATCATTCCGACAAAGTGCAGATCTTTCCCGTTACGTCGATATAGATCCTCAACCACCGGGGTATTCTGATGATGGTAGGTGGTATGTTTATCGCATGCGGAAACACAGTTTCCGCTTACAATTGCTCCATCCATTCCCTCATTGGGATGAATCAACGTGGGCAAGATCTGCTTGACATCGACTCCGTAGAGATATGTGTCATGGAGCAGCCCTTCGGAAAGGAGCATCTTTACATAGACAACTTTAGGTAATTTATCTGTCAAAGAAGTAATCGGAGCGAGAGAATAGACAGTAGTCTCATCAGGAGTGTGCTCTTTGCCTGCTTGACCGAGATAGGCGGCAGCTCTCAATCCGGCAAGCCGCAGCGCCTCTTCGTGTTCATGCCTTGCTATTCCCTCTTTAGGCTCTAAGACAAGCACGATATTGTTTAATTTAGAGAAGGGCGAGTAGTCCGCTGCCGGACCGCTCATATCGATCAACCCTTCCTGGAACCCGGCAATCCGCCCGCATGTCACCACAGCAGCGCCTTTGAGCACATGCGTTCGTCCACTGCCGACCTGGTTGACATCACTGAGAAGACCAGGGAAGATACCGCCCGCGTCATCGACCTTGACGCGTGGCTCGATGACATCTTTGACCGGAATGATCCGTACTGATTCGCCCGGTCGGGCAAGTTGGACATCGATTGTCGCCAACCTATCGTCGACTGCGACATGCGAAATGAGCTCATCGCGGTTGATGAAAAGAGTTCCATCTTCCACTTTGGTCTGCGAACCGAAATCAATGTTATTGATGGTAATTCTTCCAATTACCAGTTCCATTCGCTATACACCTCCACAGGATTTAAGGGGGGGATTATTCAGGCATGACTTTCTTTAACTGCTCTTCGATCGCTTCAACAGTAATGGTCTCACCTGACAAAGCAGCTACCACCTCACCGTCTTTATAGATCCAGAAAGTGGGCAAACTTTGAAGTGTGTTGATGCGACTGAGTTCGATCGTTAAACGACGATTTTTTGAGCAATCGAGAGCGGCAAATTTCACCTTGCCGGCGTATTTTTGGGCTAAAGTTTCGATGCTTGGCATCAGGGCAATACACTTAGAGCATCGCGGGCCCCAAAAATCGACCATCACCGGCAAGCCGGCCTTTAAGACCTCTTGCTCGTAGTTGTCTTTGTTGAGTTCCAATAAATTCGCCATCGTTTCGCCTCCGGTTTGATTTAGTTGCCCCTAAATCGCAACCAGTCGGGGCACTATCAGATCCCTGTCCGTTTACCTGAGAGATTCTCCTGGTGGACCAGGATTGCCCCTTCGGTGGCCTGATGGCAGGCGCTCTCCAGCGAATTTATCTGTGCTACAGTCCTTTTGCCTGAGAGTTTATCCCCTTCGGCGCCGATACCGGGCTCTCCTGTAGCAAAGAAAGGTTACCTCGTGCTGTCTCAAAATTCAACTGCAATAGACTGAGCCCAACAGCCGGGTTCACTTGCCCTGCATGAGATCCTGCGCACGCTTTGTGTCAGGGAAGAGCAAAATTCCTTGTTGCGGATGATTTGCTCGCCGAATCACCGTATCGGCCGAAACGCTTGGCGGAACATCCGCTCCAACACATACAAGTACAAGACGGTATGTCCATCATCTCTAAGACGCTCCACGATGGGCTTATCCACATTTTTATCGGCCAGAAACTTCATCGAGCCATACTCTCCGGGCAGGGGATAGACTACACCAGCACGTAACGCCTCCGTTATAAAAACCAAACCCGCTTGGGTGGCTTCCCGCGCCAGTCGAGGGTGAGCCTCAAGGATTTGCTCAACCGTCTCACCGGCAGCCAACTTCTCAAGTATGCGTTCTACGGTGATACGTGTGCCAGCTATGACCGGCTTACCCATCATGATTGAGGGATCCGACCGGATGATACCTCTGTACATTTTTTCACCTCCATAATGCTCTTTTCAATTCAGGATCATTGCGCCTAACGTCCTCGGCACTCCCGAACCTGCGTCAGTAGGTTCGGTCGAAGCGCCGAAGGCGCGTAGCCGGGAGTGCCGTGTTAGGCAGAGTGCCGTTTGTCGTTTCCAGAAAAGCCATAGCGGGGCAGACATAACCTTCTCTGATTGTCTGTCTT
>CAYSQQ010000016.1:0-13687 GCA_964433275.1 uncultured Thermotogae bacterium | reverse complement strand
CGGTTAAATGAGCCTGTGCGTGGCTCCTTTGTGATCAGACAACGGACGCTGCTCTGATAGTTGGCTCAGGCTAAGTAATCCTTTAACACCCACAGAGGACCATTTACCGCTGCTCCCTTCCGGGCCTGACGGGGTTGATAGTCATGTGCCGCAAAGGGCTCAGCCTTCAACACCAGCGCTATCTGAGGCCGACTCCGCTCCCTGTTCCCTGGGGAAGCCCTTCGGCTCTGCTGTAGCGGGTTGCAGATAGAGGGGACCGCTAGCCCCCCACCTAGCACAGGCTCTGGCGGAGGGGGCGGGATTCGAACCCGCGGTACCCCTGAAGGTACACCAGTTCTCCAAACTGGCGGCTTAGACCACTCACCCACCCCTCCTAAATGGATCAATTAATCATTTTAGATCAGTGGCAAGGAGTTTTCAAGGTCGCAATCAAGAACAGAAAAAGCTATTATGATAGTTAGGAGATAATTTAGACCGATTACCAGTTTTATCTCTTTTGTAGGGAGCAAATACTCGCTGTTGTTTTGCAGCGTCTTCTGTAACTATGAGATGATCTCCTCTAAGCGGTTCTGGGTTACTGCTTCGCGGATTTCGCGAGCGATTCGACGACCGGTGGACATCTCTTCAGCGAAGTAATAAGGGGAGTAGGGAGAGCCAAGGGGATAGAGGTTGGTGCCGGCGACGATCCGTGCCGAGACTTCAAAGGCGACGAATTCCATATCTGCTTTGCAGACCATTTCGAGGCAGAAGGGGCCGAATAATCCCCGGGAAAAGAGACGGCGTGACGCTTCTACCAGCCCTTCTCCATAATTTATAATCTTTCCCAACAATGATTCGCGCACGACGAGTGGCCGGTTGCCTACCACTACATATGAGGGTGGGCGGTCGATAAAGCCGTTGTATCGATATATCTCATCGATATCGGTTTCGTCACGACGGTCGATGCTGAGCATCTCCAGTCGCGAACGGATCGGCGAGTAGAAATAATGGGGATAATACCGGCAGCCGAAGATGTATTCCTGGATGGTGTAATCGTCAAGCATTTTCGCGTCAAGTTTGGTCGCCAGTTCCTGCCCATTACGAGCGCTGACTAGACCCCTTCCTCCTTTGGCGCCGGATAACTTGGCGATGACCGGGCCGTCGACCGATGATAGGTCAGAATACACTTTGGGTACAGCGATGTCAGCTGCGAGCATCCACTCCCGTTGTTTGGCGCGATCGCTCTCCCAAGGCAATACCTCTTTATTTCCGAAGAGGGGGACACAGAAGGAAGAGAGAATCTCGTTAGCTCCAACGTACTCGATCAAAGATCCATGCGGAATGATAATCGCATTTTCCCGTAATAGTTCTTCCTGAATATTGTCCTGCAGCAGATCGGTGAATCGTTCTACAATGATCAATCGATCAGGCGAGGCGAGCGGAAACGAGGAATACAAACTTTCCCGTTCTTTAGTGCAGATGCCGATAGTGCGAAACCCTTCCTGCCGCGCTCCGTGGAAGATCTGCAAGCTGGAATGGGAACAGATGGTAGCAATGGAGATCTTCTCTTGGTCGTAGTCGGTCCCTATTTTCTTGTTTGTCATGTGATTATTTTGGCGAGACAGTTGTCGCAAGCGGCATGAAGAATCTCCATTGCGACCCGTCTGCCCGGCCCTACCTCCTTAAAATATTTGTATTTCATGTACGGCGAAGTTGGCTCCACGCACGGACAGCCCGGGATGCGCAAACTAACGTCGAAGATAACAAACTCTAACTGCCGTGTTATCGCGCCTTGAAGTGCGAACAGACCGATGATTCCGGGCGGATATTCACGGCGACAGGCGTCGACGAACCGGCGTCCTGCATTCCATATCTTTTCCAATTGAGATTCACGCATTGTAACTCCGATATGCCCGATTTCGATGTTCTGGGGGGTTCTTTGCAGTTCTAACTGCTGTTTTGCCGGCATGTGCAATAATCCGTCAAGGTCGGTCTGAATGCGACGATCGAATCCGAGAAAATCCAGGTCATCGGTTAGTGGAGACCAGAAGAAGTTGGCATTGAAAAACGCTCCCTGCACATACTCCTCGATTACGGCATCGTCTAAATCACCAGGTTTAATGCGACCTTCCTTGATGTTGAGCGCTGCAGCAGCAGCGAATGTCTCGGGAGAAGAGGCAAAGAAGAAGGCACGCTCGAAGCGGCGTTCTCTCTCTTGCACTTTGACGATCACCGCACGGTCGATCTCTTTGCTGGAGGAGAAGACGAGCGGCCGCTGTAATTCAGCTTGATCGAGGAGATAATACTGATTACGTGGCGCAGTCCGCTCTTCAGCGCGCAGCATGAACCGATTTCCCAGCAGCGGAATGAGAAAATCTTGTTCTATCTTGTCGTAGCCTACATAACAGGCAAAGGAGCGGTTGGGAACGAATATCGTCTGCAGGTCGCGTAATTGTTCCTGTATATCAGGATTGACAAGATCAATGAACCGATCAACGATGATCAGATGATCAAATAGATTGTGATATACGTGTTGATAAATCTTCTCCCGTCCTTTCTCACAGATGACGACCGTCTCTAACCCCTCTTGTTTTGCCCCATAACCGATTTCCAGGGCTGAATGAGACCCCAATACTCCTACTCTGACAGTCGCCGCAGCGCTCCCGTTGTGATGAGCAAGAGGTCTGTTTGGATGATAAGCGGCGATTACCGCACAAATATCGGTTTGCTCAATCATATATCTCTCCTGTTATTTATCTGTTTATTCATCTGTTTATCGATTGAAGCACGGCCCTTTTTGATCGCCAGTTCTGCTAATTCAAGTGCAAAGCCGATGTAATCTGCTGGCTGAAGTGTAAAGCAAGGGTTGTTCTCATCACATATCTGCAACGTTGATAAAAAAGCAGCGAACCCCTCCTTATCCAGCCCTTCGGCAGGAAGGTGTCGCTTGACCCGCTCAAACGCATCGACCTCTCCGGAACGGCGCATAATCGTCTGAACAGCCTCGCTCAATACTTCAAAATGGTGGTCAAGCTCGGCACAGATCACCTCTTTCTCAGCCGTCACCTTGCTGAGCCCGATTGCGATCCGTTGATACCCTAAGAGCGCGTGGGCCAACGCAGCGCCGATTGTTCGTCGTGCTGTTGATCCAGACAGATCTCGCTGCAGTCGCGATCGCGGGAGGAAGGTCGCTAAAAAAGAGAGATCGGCATTGGCTTTAGCCAGATTTCCTTCGCTGTTCTCAAAATCGATCGGGTTTACTTTATGGGGCATTGTTGACGAGCCGATCGCCCCGCTCTGTCCCGCGACCCGCAGGTATCCTTTGGCGCTGTAAAGCCATATATCGACTGCAAGATCGAGGAGAATACTGTTGATCTCTACCAATGAAAAGAATAATTTTGCTTGGTTGTCACCAGCTTCTATTTGGGTTGAAATCAGCGTCGGCTGTAACCCCAACTGCGTTACAAACCGAGTTGTAAAGCCAAGCCAATCGACCTTGGGATAAGCAAAGCGATGAGCGCTGAGGTTCCCGGTCGCTCCTGCCACCTTGCCGGATAATTGAAGGCCGGTTAAATGGTCGATCCCATTAGTCAGTCGATAGAGATAGAGGGCGAACTCTTTACCCAATGTTGTCGGGCTGGCCGGCTGGCCATGGGTATGGGCAAGCAGCGGCAGCTCTTTGTATTCCTCGGCCAGGAAGAGCAAGCGCTGCCCAACCGTGCAAAGCGCAGGCAGGATAACAGCCCCAATTGCGCGTTTAAGGAGACGATTATAGGCGAGATTATCAATATCCTCTGAGGTAAGGCCGAAGTGGATCCACGGAATAAGACGAGTTAAGGTTATCTTCTCCAGTTGTTCGCGCAGGTAATATTCCACTGCTTTGACATCGTGATCAGTGGGTCGGGTTCCTTCTTTGCCGACGTGTTCGATTTGCCGGATTTGCTGTGCACAATCGATCGAAAACTCGCGATAGATTGCTGTAAGAGCTGTTTTTTCTGTAACAGAAAGGGAGATTGGTAGTTCTGACAGATCACTCAATGCCAGTAAGTAGAGGATCTCCAGCGTTACCCGCTCTTTGATCAATGCATACTCTGAGAAGCACGCCTCTAATGGAGCGGTCTTGGCGCAGTACCGCCCATCGATCGGCGAGATGGCGCGTAATGCCTCTTTCTGACAACGATCGTTCACAGCGACTCCTTTTTTTTAACCGCAGCAAGCAGTTTCTCCAGTGAGCGGGCAGAGAACCATTGTCGACCCAAATACCTGTCAGCCACGGCGCAATAGATCTCGGCGTAGAGCGCCCGTAGACAGGAGGGCAGAGGAGCAGGCGTACGCAAGCAGCGTTGTTGCCAGTTTGGTCTGTTGCCCCAAGTAGTCTTTGCTTGTTTTACTTCTGCGACCCAAAGTGGGTCGTGCTGGACATAGTATTGGCGTAAAAGTTCCTTGTTAACTGGTGATCCCTTGAAGTGGAAGCGATTCTCATCCGGGGTTCCCAGAAGATCACAGACGATGAGCCGGCCGTTGCAAGCGGCAAATTCCAGTTTTCCATCAGCGATAGTGAGTCCTTGCGCCTCTGCCTGGGCAGCGAGCAGTTTCCCTGCAGCGAGCGTAATCTCCTCCATCCGGGCGAGTGATGACTCGTTTAGTCCGGAGATACGGAGAGCCTCGGCGCGATCGACGAACCGATCGTTACCTTCTAATTTGGTGAATAATTCCACCCGCGGCTGTGGTAATGCTACATTCTCGTTCGGCCATCCTGAATAATTAAGGCCCAAATCACGCGGATCATATCGCATGCGCAGCGATGCACCAACAGGGACAGAGAAACGATACACTATTTCCAGCGGGATGAGATAATTCTTTCCGGCTGCGCATAGATAACGGTGATAATCATACTCTGTGCCGGTCCACACAAGCGGGGGTTTGGATACAACTGTGATCGCCATCTCTGCTGTCTGTTGGGAGAGCATATTGTGCGCCTGGTCGTAATAGACGACTCCTGCTTCAGTTACCAAACCGCGGTAATGGGTGGTGATGCCGGCTCGTTCCAGCAATTCAAAGTTGTACGCGCTCATCAGCGCCAGCACCTTCCCTTTCTCCGGCAGTCGATCCGGCATAGAGCCCCAGTCGAATATTGAATAGTTATCAGTGAACAGAAAGACGCCTTCACCAGCTTGTTCTTTTGAGGGAGTTGTAGTAATGATAAGCTGTTTGACCGAACCGATAATCGTCTTTTCTTCTTTTTCTGTTGCGCCAGTAATGAGATCGGTAAGTGGATAACCAGTCGCTCTTTCCTCGCCGAAGGCGATCATACGGGCGGGGTTTCCCTGCCGGTCGATCTTGAAAGCGCCATTTGCCAAGCAGCGGAGTGTCTCAAGCAATAACGGTAATTCCAGCTTTACTTCTGCTGCACGTATTTTGCACGCCAATGGATTGGTCGTATATTCCGCCTGCTTGATTTTAGCGAACGAGTGCTGGCGCAATTTATGATGCAGATCTTCCCATAAGGGTTTGAATTCACCTTGATAAATCGGGATGGTGAAATAAGAGAGCGTCGGGCCGGCATCCCACTCCGGCGTAGCCAGATGGATCTGTGCGCCGGCCTGCTGTGCGTTCTTGGCAATCAACTGCCAGACCACCTCCTGCCAGCTCCCTTTCGGACCACCAGGAGGAGCAGGGTGCAAGTTGAGGAGGTTGTGCTGTTGGCATAGCTCATCACTGACAAAGAACATATAGCCGATGAGCATGATGCAGTCAAAGGTATACCCGCTGATTAATGACATAACCTCCCGATGGTAAAGTTCCCGCCACCGCGCGCGGTCTTTCTTAAATAACCACGGGCGAGAACGGCGGGCCGAATGTATAATGATGTCGGTTTCAGGAGTAACCAGTTCCTGGAGGCGGGCGGCATTTCCCGCTTCATCTACGGCGCGACTGGAGAAGATAAACGGGATTTCCGCTTCGATCTCCTTGCTTTGCACCTGGGCCAGTATCTTCTCTACCAGCTGGATGCCACTCTTTCCGCCGAAGGAGCCGAATATTCCGAAACGATAGCTCATAATTTCACTTATATCCTCATCTTTAGCCACAAGTGCAAGTTCTAATCCTTAAAAACCTAACCACAGCGAGTAAATTTATCCTTTCCTGCTCTTCATGTTACAGGATACAAGTTTCGATTTCTAATTTATCTCTTCCTGCCTGCAAAATGGAATTTACAAGCAACTTCTCTGTTTAGAGGGGGTACTCTAGTAACGCCTGTTCAATCCCCTTGCTTCTGATCCTGATCACTCTGTCAACGCTGATTCTTCCTGCCACTTGGGCCTCCACTCGGCGCTGATCGGCAAAGGCAAGGACTGCTTCTGGCTCGTCAGTTATAATTAAATGTGCCTGTCCCATGTTCCACACAGTATATGCCTCTTTGTCAGAGATTTCTCCCCATTTCTGCAGCGCCAGGAACTCTGGTTGCGGAGCAAAGAGATTATCTATTTCCGCTCCCAGTCCGCTCTTGCGGAGGAGACGCGCCAGGTTGCCGGGGATGCCGCCACCGGTAATATGGACGATTCCCTCTATCTGTGCCTGTGGTTTGCTGTGATAACCGCTCCACAGATCGACAAGGAATGGAGTCAAAATCAGAGACGGCGTCAGAAGTTTTTCGCCCCAAATAGTGTTGCAGAACTGTTGCTGCACCCAATCAACACCGAACTGTTCTTTGAGGATCGCCTGTGCCAGGGTCAGCCCGTTTGCTCTGATTCCATGGCTGGCGACAGCGATGATCGAACTCGCTGGCTTCACTCTCGTTCCATCGAGTAATTTTTGTTTGGCAGCGATTCCGACCAGATCAGCGTTCCAAATGTAGGGGGCATCACTGTATCCGCATACTTGTTCAGGAAGTTGAGCGATTTCCCCTCCGACCATGGCGATCCGCGCGATGCGACAACTGTCGATCAATCCGGAGAAGAGTTCAGTGACTAATTGGGGATCAGCAATGGAGACGTCGAGGGAATTGGTGGCTGCGAACGGTTCAGCCCCGATCGCTGCCGCATCATCCGCGACCATGGCGATTAGATCATGCGCCACTGACTCATGCCGTCCTAATTGTTGGGCGATCAATACCTTGCTTCCCACTCCGTCGCTGTTCTTCACCAGATAGCCGTCAGCGCCGTCGATGCGGACCGGGCCTGATGTTCCATCAGAGAAAGAGACTGGCTCGCCGAACCGGCCTTTACGGAACAGGAAAGTGGCCGTTGCGGCGCGGTAAGCGATCTGCGAACAGAGATCACCTGTGTTCTGTGCCGCTTCTCCTCCCGGGTAACGGATGCGCCGCTGATTGGATTTGCTCATCATCTCTCCTGAAGGTAGGCAGCCATTCCGGCAAAGAGAGCATAGCCCGACCCATAGCGCTGCTCTTCCTGTCGGCGCGGCCAATCGGCTTGTTGATACCAGTAAAAGGCCCGTTCAGGATGGGGCATGATTCCCAGCACGTTTCCTTGCTTATTCCCCAGTCCGGCGATATCATGCAGCGAACCATTGGGGTTGTACGGATATTCGGCCGCTGCCGACGGGCCAACGTAGCGAAAGGCGACCTGCCCGGTGGCAGTTATCTCCTCCAATATCTTGGTGGAAGTGACGAACCTTCCTTCAGCATGGGCTGCCGGCATCTCCAGAATCTCTCCTTGCTTCAATCCACGCGTGAAGAGAGTTGTTCGCTCACAGCGCAGCGAGACAGCACGACACTCAAACCGCGCTGAGCTGTTGCGGGTTAATATCGCAGTCGGTGCTGGGTTCTCTTTGCTGCCGTTGCAGTCAGGTAAAACTCCCAGTTCGACCAATATCTGAAATCCGTTACAGATGCCGAGAACAGGCCAACCATCCGCAATGAACGACCGCAAATCAGTCAGAAGCGGCCGTAAATACGCAGCAAAGATTGCCCCACTGCGGACATAATCACCGGCAGAGAAACCACCCGGGATGACCAGCCCGTTAAACTGATGTAAAGAGTACCTGTGAGCGATGAGTTCGCGGACAGTGACTATATGCGGTGTCAGCCCTACCGCGGCTAAGCAGTGGCTCGTTTCAGCCTCGTTGTTCGTCCCCTCCATTACTACGACGCAGATATCCATCTTTCCTCCTGAAAGTGCTTGGACAAACCTTGTTCCCAGACTGCACGGGCGGTAGTGATCATTACATCGATCAATGAAACACCATTGTCATTGATCTGAATCCTCTCTCCACCAGTCGTTCCCAGTAGGTAGACCGGACAATCGCGGAACAGGGTACGAAAATTCGCTTCCTGGTGCGGCGGCACTTCAACGATGAATCGAGAATTAGATTCAGAGAAGAGCTTGCTATCAGAGCGGAGTCCGGTTAATGATTGCAGATCAACCCGGCAGCCGATACCACCGCCGAACGCAAGTTCGGCCAGACAGACTCCGATTCCGCCCCCCGAGAGATCGTGTGCTGCGACGATGACCTTCTCTGATGCTCCACCGGCCATCGCAGCGCAATTGGCCTGTAGCTGAACTGGATCAACACGTGGGATATTCCCGTCTTCTCTGCCCAACAACGCAAAATATTCTGAACCAGCCAGTTCAACTTCGGTGCGGCCGATTAAAAAGAGCAGATTCCCTTCTCCTTTCAGATCAGCAGTCAGCGAAGTGCGGACATCCTCAATTATTCCGATTCCTAGTAAAGTGGGAGTGGGCACGATTGAGCCGCTATCTGTTTCATTGTACAGGCTCACATTGCCACTGATGAACGGGAGGCCGATTGCGCGGGCAACGAAATTCAAGCCGCAGCAGCTCTGCTTAAATTCTTCCATTCGCTGGGGTACAGTAGGATCACCCATGCAGAGGCAATCAGCCATGCTATGTGGAACAGCGCCGGCCGCGGCCAAGTTACGACAGACCTCGTCGACTGCTGCTGCTGCTCCCCAGAAGGGATCCCGCGCCATAAGTTGCGGGGTAACATCGCATGTCAATGCCAACCCAATATACGAATCACAGAGCGGCTTGATGATCACCGCATCAGCGGGCGAGCTCGTTATCTGTCGGCCTTGCAAAGGTTTGGTAATCGTACGTGCTCCGACCTCATAGTCATACTGACGGATGACGAACGCACGGCTGGCGATATTCTCTGCTGCAAGGAGTTGGAGGAGAATCTCGTTATAATCAGACGGCTCAGGGAATGATTTGCAATGCGATGGGATGCTCTTATCTTGCCTCAGCTCTCTTTCTCGGGATGAAAGGACGGATCGATCTTCTTGTTCTACATTGTAATTTTTGCGCATTAGCTGCGGTGGTGTTGTGAGAAACTGGCTATCCATACGGGCCAGTTCTTTTCTATGGTGGGTGACGATGATAACGCGTTCTGCTATCACTTCGCCGATTGGATGGAACTCCACCTGCCAGCGCTGGAATATCGCTGCTATCTTATCCAGATTCTGCGGAGCAACGGCGATGAGCATCCGTTCCTGGGATTCAGAGACCCATATCTCCCACGGTTCCATCTCTTCGCGGCGATGGACAGCAGCAAGATCGATCCTTGCTCCCAGCCCGGCAGCGCTGACTATCTCAGTAACAGCACAGGAGAGTCCTCCTCCTCCTAAATCTTTCATTCCAGCGATCAGGCGCTGCGCATTCGCTTCCAAGCAGGCATGGATAAGCGGTTCTTCTATGATCGGGTCTCCCAGCTGAACAGCGGAGCGATCCTTGTTTTCACTCTCTTGCGACAGATTGGCTGAAGCGAATGTAACACCGTGAATTCCGTCTCTTCCGGTTTTCCCGCCGGCAAGGACCAGGATCTCGTTGGGGCGGGAGACCCGGCTGCGGACGATCTCTTCCCGCCGAGCCACTCCGATGCAGCCGACATTAACGAGGCAATTGGACAGATAGCTGGGATGGAAAGCGATCATGCCGGCGCAGGTTGGTATTCCCATTCGATTGCCATAATCAGAGATTCCTTCCACAACGCGGTTGAGTAAATAACGAGGCGTTTTAACGCCAGTTGGGATCGTCTCTGTCGGAGTTTCCGGAGAGGCGAAGAAGAGGCCGTCGATGAGCGCGATCGGTAATGCCCCCATGCAGAGGACATCCCTGATCACTCCGCCTACACCGGTCGCTGCTCCACCGTATGGTTCAATCGCCGCAGGGTGGTTGTGCGATTCCAGCGCCACGACATAGACATGTTCATCGTCCAGACCGACCACGCCTGCATCCTCTGACAAGAGAACTTCGGTTTCAGTGGGAATGTCGATGATCCAGCGACGCAGCAGCGGGAGCGAGCTTTTATAAGAACAGTGTTCACTCCACGCCTGTCCGAGTGCTTGCAGTTCCAATTCAGTGGGAAGGCGATCGAGTTTGCGGAAATGTGCTTGGATATAGAGCATCTCTTCTCTATTTAACCCAAGTCCGAGTTGCTGTGAGATTTGCATAAGCTCGGCAGCAGAGACCTCTATATCGACCACGCAGTTCATTCTTCAATCTCCAGTATCTTGTATCGTTCGATCACTGGATTGACGAGCAACGCCTCACAGGCAGCCGTTATTACGTTCGATGCAGCCTCTTCCAGCTCAATCTGATAGAGTTTACCAACCCGGACTTTGGTGATATTGTTAAATCCCAGTAAACAGAGAGCCTCTTTGACTTTCTCTCCTTCTGGGTCGTGCATTCCTTCCTTCAAATAGACACAGACAATTCCTCTCCCCATTCTAATTCTCCTCCTCAGCCGGCATCTCAATATTATTGCGTGCCATATACTCCACAAGAAAAGGCGGCGGGGCATGACGGTTTCCTGGATGGATATAGTTATAGCGCAGATCAAAACAGCCGGTACAGAGTTCGCCTTGCAGGATAGTGGATAAAACAGCATGGATCATCTCCCGACGTACGTAGCAAAGCTCAAGGTTAGTCGCCGTGCCGAAATACTCGTGCGGCCATCCGTTTGACAACCGTTCCTCTAACCAGCCAGGATCTCGCAGCGCTTCCTTGGCAGTGGAAAATCTGAGCGCCAGCAAGTCCTTGGCATGGATATCGATTCCCGCCCGACAAGGAGCAATGATCGGTGGCCAGGCGGAACGGATAGAGAGCCCATTGCCGCCATTTTGCTGCCAGACCGTACCCAGCCAGGAGCAGACATCACCGCGCACAATACTGTCGTCGATCAGAATAAGACGGTTTGACTTACTCATTGCAGCAGGATTTACAGCGAACTTACGCTGCAACCGCCGGGCGATCTCTGCTTTCCCATTGCCTAAGAATGACCGCTCTGCTGGATGGGCGTTATTGAGCCGCACTATCGCGGCAGCAGTCTGTACTGAAATTCCCTCTTTATCGGCTTGCGCTAAATATCCTTCTGCAGCGCTTATCCCAGAGCGGGGAATAGGAGCGACCAGATCTCCGTGTTGCGGAGGATGTTCCCGGCACAGAGCGCCGCCGAACTCCTTCCTGATACTATCAACCGTGCGCTCTCCCACCAGCGAGGTATAATGCTGCAGATAGGCGAGTTCAAACGGACATAAACCTTTACTGCAAGTGCCGGCAAGCTCATCATCTATCGTGAGAACCTGAAACTCAGGTAGAGAATCGCTGCCGATCACCTTCCCTCTTCTGGGCGATAGGGAACAGACTCCGACTTCTCCCGGCGGGATAGAGATAATATTCTTGCTCTTGATTCCTACTTTGATAAGATGAGCTGTTTCAGAAGCAAAGAGGTATGCTGAGCCGACTTCGGCCATATAAAGAGGACGTAATCCATCGCGCAAGTAGAAGAAATAGGTCTGTTTGTTGTCTTCCAGCGATCCTAAGATAGAGAACCCGCCAAACGGAAACGCCTCTTTGTAAAAAGCGACGAGCGCTGCTAATAGATCTCCTGAAGAGTGATAATGACTGAGAATGCGGCCGGCACAAGCAGCAGAGTCAGTCTGTGCGCTGCCGGAATCGATCCCCCTGCTGGCTGTCACGCAGCGCCATCGCGCCGTAAATGAGATCTCACCGTTCATCACTATCGCTACCCTGCTGGACCCTCTCCTTCCGGTGGAGCGACTGGTCGCTACAGCAGGATGGATATTGTCACTTGTTACCGCGCCGGCAGTGGCGTAGCGGACATGGCCGAGATAGAGATCGACTGGATCGTGCGTAAAGCGCTGCAGGTTATGGAGCGCTTGCTTAGGGATCGCGGCTGCTTTTCCATTCCATCGTTCAATATGGAATCCTTTGTCGCGACTGGCCATCAGGCCAGTGCCATCACTGCCCCGATTACTCAATTGATCCAGAACTTGCAGCGCCAAACAGAGATGAGATGAACCGTTCCCTGAACCGACAATTCCCATTATGCCACACATTTTTCCTCCCTAGATGCGATATCACGGCGATAATGTAGATCAGTAAAATTCACCTGAGCAATAACGTGATAAGCGAGCGTACGTGCTTGCGCCTGCGTCTGTTGCAGCGCAGTGATCGCAAAGACCCTGCCTCCCTGACCATGCCACTGACCATCACGATAAGTAGTGGCGGCATGGAATATCCTCACTCCTTCTTTGCGCGCTGCCTCGTCTAATCCGCTGATCGGAAATAGATCATTACCATAATTTGAGGGGTAACCGGCTGTTGTTCCCACTACGCAGACGGTCGCGCCGGAATGCCATTGCAGCTTTATCTCGTTGAGTCTCCCTGCACAAGCGGAGGAGAGTAGCTGGTAAAAGTCGCCGGAGAATAACGGGAGCAGAGTCTGTGTCTCTGGATCTCCGAACCGCATGTTATATTCAAGGAGATAGGGATTATTTTTGCGATCCACTATCACGCCAAAATATACGATTCCTGCGCCGCCCAGACCTTCGGAGACCATTCCATGAAAAGTTGGAGCGATGATACGCGTAGTGATGCGTTCTACCAACTTTTTCGGCAAGAAGGCCGGTGCGTACGCTCCCATGCCGCCGGTGTTCGGCCCGAGATCATCATTATAGAGCCGCTTGTAATCGCGCACACCCGGTAGTATTCGATAGTCTGCGCCATCAGTTATAACCATCATTGATATCTCTGCACCGATTATCGCTTCTTCAATCAATACCTGTTCTCCCTTTCCGCATATCTGTTCCTTAAAGAGACGGTGGAGCGCATCTTCTCCTGTCTGTTGGTCGGGAGCGAAGATCGCTCCTTTGCCGCCGCAGAGCTCATCAGCCTTGATAAAGAACCTCTCTTCAGCGTGGTTGGATAGATAGCGGAGCGCGCTGTCATAATCCTGAAAAAAGCGGGTATTGGGGATCGGAACACCATGGCGGAGAGCAAATTGACGGGCAAAGACTTTGCTCCACTCCAGTTGCGCGCTCTGGCGGGAGAAACCGAATATTCGTAATCCAGCTGCAGTAAACCGATCGACAAGTCCCTCGGCCATATACTGTTCCGGCCCGACAACGGCGAGAGCGATATTCTTGTCACAGGCAAAAGCGACGATATCATCAAGCTCAAGGAGCGGAATAGCTGCCAGTTGGGAGAGAAGCGACGCTCCCCCGTTTCCCGGCATCCAATAGACCGTGCCTACCTGGTGACTGGCAGCTAAAGCGCCGGCAATGGCGTGTTCCCGGCCGCCAGATCCAATGACGAGCACATTTTCCATTCAGCGACGACCTCCACCTGTAAATTAGTTTATATTAACATAAACAACGTAGGATGTCAAGGCGTACAAAGAAAAATTAACATAAACCAGGCAGTTTAGC
>CAYSQQ010000015.1:0-13717 GCA_964433275.1 uncultured Thermotogae bacterium | reverse complement strand
CAGATATGCGAAGTTCGCTGCGCGAACAAAGCACATCAAGGGGCGAAGCCCCGACACACCGCAAGGTTCGCAGATACGTCCCATGTAGCATGTTAGACGAACTACTTCGCGAATCTCTTCCTTTAGCCGTCACCGCCCCTCGCCAGTCTTCCCCGGTTGTTGCACTACCAGGCTGTCCAGCGGGCTCTGGAGCCGCCCCATCTCTCGCTCACTGACGCGTGCCTGCACGCCTGCCTGTCGCCCCGGTCGCGACGAAGAACAGGTAAATCTCAGTGGTCTTGGAACGCTTGTGTCCCAGCAGTTCTTGAATATACCTCAAGTCCGCGCCCGACTCCAGTAAATGGGTCGCAAACGAATGGCGCAGTGTATGCACAGACACGTCCTTACGAATCCCCGCTGTTTCTCGGGCCTGCTCAACGACTTTCTGTACGGTGCGTTTGTGTAAGTGCCGCCCTGGTTGCGCCCCGGGGCAGAGCCACTTGCCGGAACGATACGGCGCTCAACCCTGGCGGGTCTTTCCCGCAGCAGCGAGCAAAACGATCCACATGCCCCAGGTAAGCTTTGCGTCTCTTCGCCGCGTAGCCACGCAGTCTCAACTCTTGCTCCATCGCCGCAAGGATTTGCGCTTGCTCCGGCACTTGTAACGATTCTCATGGGGCGATATACTCTGGCCTTACATAATTTGCAATGCGAGGAAGTTTGAATGGAGATGAAGAATAAACGAAATGCAAGCCGTATCTTGGTATGCAGCGCTTGGCCGTACGGATCAGGTATCCCCCATTTGGGAAATCTTATCGGGTGTCTGCTTTCCGGAGGGGTCCTCACGCGTTACTACCGTTTGCGCGGATATGAGACGCTCCATGTCTCAGGGACTGATGCTCATGGCACACGGATTGAATATGAGGCTGCGCGTACCAGAGTATCGCCGGCAAAGCTGGTTGAGCAGGTTCACTCTCAAATTCTCGCGATAATTAAAACTTTTGATATTGCAATCGATAATTACACAACTACCGAGTCACCGGTGCACAAGGAATTCGTCGTTGATATCTATCGCAAAATGGATGCCAACGGCTATATTACCACTGCAGAAGAGGAGCGGGTTTACTGTACTATCTGCAACCGATTCCTTGCTGATCGGTTGATCATCGGTCGCTGTCCAAAGTGTGGGAGCGAGCGAGCAAAAGGGAACCAATGTGATGCGTGTGGTGTGATGCTTGAACCAGAAGAGTTGCGCGATGCCAAATGCAGTTTTTGTGGCAAACGGATGGTTGTGCGTAAACGTACACGTCATTGGTATCTTGATTTAGAGAAGCTCTCCCCCAAGCTGCGTGAGTATATTGCTTCACGTAACTTTCGTGGTAATGTGAAACTATTTGCCGAGCAAATGATCGAAGATGGACTGCGCCCGCGCGCAATTACACGTGATTTAGAGTGGGGAATCCCTGCTCCGTTCGTTGGCGCAGAGGGGAAAGTGATCTATGTTTGGGCAGAAGCAGCGCTCGGTTATCTCTCTGCTACGATCGAATATTTTCGCAATCAGGGTAAAGAAGAGGAGTGGCGGAAGTTCTGGTTCGGAAATGATGTGAAACAAGTTTATACTCAAGCCAAGGACAATATTCCGTTCCATGCGATTATCTTTCCGGCGCAACTCATTGCCTCTGGCGAGGGGTACCATCTTCCGGATCAGATTGCGGCCAGTGAATACCTAAATTGGATCGGTGGCGAACGGTTTTCCAAAAGTGAAGGGAAAGGGATCTATGCTGATGAGGCGATCAAGCTATTAGATCCTGAATATTGGCGTTTTTACCTCTTGTATAATCGTCCTGAAACTCATGATGTCAACTTCTCATGGACCGAGCTCGATCGGGTGATAAACGGGATACTGATCGACAACATCAGCAACCTGATCAATCGGGTGTTGTCGTTTATCAACCGTAATTACGACGGAATTGTCCCCAGTGGTAACCTCGATCCAAAGGTTGCAGCGCGCTTAAAAATAGATACTATGGAGTACAAACGCGCAATGGAAGAAGGGAGTATCGCTGTTGCTGCACGCATCGTCGCCTCATTAGCCGTTTTCGGGAATGAGTATTTCCAACAGAAACGTCCTTGGCAGACGAATGACCCGCAAGGAGTAATCGCCGGGTTCCATCTTGTCAAGGCGATCGCTGTTTTGCTGCAGCCATTTGTGCCACGGTTCTCGGCAGCGATTCTCACCCGGATGGGTGCCTCTCAAGGGGCATGGGGTGAAATCAATGTTATTGCTGGAGGCAGAAAGATCTCTTCTGAGTCTTTTTTGCTCACTAAGATCGATGTCGCTGAATTGGAGAAAAGATATAATGAGATGAAGAATCAGGTCGGTTGAAATTATCATTGAGTAGCGTTAAAATTCATATTAGTAAATCAAGGTGAAACAAAGATGTATGCAATAATTGAAACATGCGGAAAACAGTATCGTGTCGAACCGGGCACAGCAGTGGTACATGAGAAAATAGATGGGTATGCAACCGGGGAGGCAATCGAATTCGACAAAGTTCTCCTTGTAGTCAATGAGAATGGCCCCCAAATCGGCACTCCCTACCTCAAAGGCGCCAAGATAACCGGGGTAATCAGCGAGGAAGGTTTGGATGAGAAAGTTATCATCTACAAATACAAACCGAAGAAGGGATACCGTCGTAAACGAGGTCACCGGCAACCATACATGACTACACTAATAAAGACAATCGAAGCAGCGTAGCGGTTTAACATGTGAGGAGAGACTTAAGGAGGCATTTTGGTTGAAGTTATAGTAGAGAGAGACGAAGAGAATCGTATTTGTGGTTTCCAAGGACGCCAAATAGCGAATGATCCAGGAATGATCTCGCTTTATCTTGTTCGGGCTGCTGTTGCCGGCCTATCCGACTACTTGCATTTTGAGTCGAACTTTTACGAAGAGAACGGCGAATTCTCCTGGTTGATCAATCGCAGCGCTGCCTATTCTTATTTAAACAGGGAGATTGATGCGATTTTAGAGGCCGTGCTGTGTGGACTTAAGCTCCTTGAGCACAATTACCAGGCCGAATTTGTAGTGCAAGATATAACAGCCGATGTAAGTGTTTCGTAACCGAGATATAGTAGAGAAAAGAACCATAATCAATATTGGGTTTAATTAGCAGGAAGTGATTTTGATATGGCACATAAGACAAGTAGTGGATCGACACAAAATATACATGATTCTCCGGGAAAGCGACTAGGCGTGAAGCGCTTCGGCGGACAGTGGGTCAATGTGGGAACGATCATTGTTCGACAGCGGGGCACGAAGTTCAAGCCGGGAAAGAATGTCGGCTTGGGACGCGACCACACAATTTATGCCGCTGTCGCAGGTTACGTTCGGTTTGTCGGACGGGGAAAAAAGTACGTCGATGTCCTCCCGGTTGCTAATTAGCTGGTGGAGCGCCATTGCAATCCGATGTTCATAGATGAAGCAAAGATTCATGTCAAAGCCGGCCGAGGTGGAAACGGAATCATCTGCTTTTATAGTCATAAAGGCGGGACAGCAGGAGGCAGTGGCGGCAATGGCGGGGATGTAGTGATGCAAGCAGCAGCGAACATCACGACGTTGGTTGCGTTTAAAAATCAACGTAAGTATCGTGGTAAGGATGGACAACCCGGAGGGAAGAATAAACGCCACGGGTTTAGCGGAGATGATATAGTAATTCATGTTCCTGTCGGAACAATAGTCCGTGATTCCACCACCGGCGAGATGTTAGCCGACCTTTCCCACCACGGAGAAGAGATCCTTCTGGCGCGTGGAGGGGAAGGAGGACGGGGCAATGCCAGTTTTGTTACTTCGGTCAGGCAGGCGCCGCGAATCTGCGAACGTGGCTTGCACGGCGAGCAGCGATGGATAGACTTGGAGTTGAAACTTCTGGCTGACGTTGGCATAATCGGACTGCCGAATGTCGGTAAATCGAGCTTAATCTCTTCAATCTCCGCTCGTAAAGCTAAAATAGCCTCTTATCCGTTCACAACGGTGATCCCGAATCTTGGTGTTGTTGATGTGAATGGGGTCAATCAATTTGTTGCTGTTGATGTGCCAGGATTGATCAAAGGAGCGCACACTGGCAAAGGGTTGGGAGATAGGTTCCTCAAGCATATTGAACGGACACGAGTGTTGATCCATATAGTGGATATCGCTGCTTTGGAGGGGGGGGATCCGCTTGATGACTACATGCGAATCAACCATGAACTATCGGCGTTTGCCAGCAAGTTGGCGGATAAACCGCAGCTCGTCGTTGGAAATAAAATAGACCTCCTTGACGAGAAGAGAGTTGATGAGATCTGTGAACGATTTAGGCAACAGGGAATTGATCTGCTGCCGATATCAGTCGCCACAAGGGTAAAAGTGCAGGATTTGGTGCAACAAACTTATCGCCTCCTTTCTACGATGCGAAAGAGAGACCATATCCCAGCGGTAAGGCGGCGGCGAATCTATCGTTATCAAGGAGAAGAGACCAGCGTTATGATAAGACGAGAAGAAGAGAGTTTTATCGTCACAGGAGAGAAGGTAGAGAAATTGGTGACCAAGTTGGTGCTTGACAGTCAAGATGCACGTGACTACCTGTATGAGCGACTGGAAAAGATGGGAATTATCCGGAAGCTTGTCAGCGCAGGATACAGAGACGGCGATACGCTTGTAATCGGAAAGATGGAATTTGAAACCAGGGAGATCTGCGATGTTACTACCTGATAGAGAAATGTCCCCACTCCGCAAGCGAATCGGTCTGTTCGGAGGGACGTTCAATCCGCTGCATAACGCGCATATTGCTGTAGCAGAACAAGCTCTTACTCAATTTGCACTTGCGAAAGTAATCTTCATTCCCAGTGGACGTCCGCCTCACAAAGAGACTATCGCAGGAGTTGCGGCTCGTTACCGGTATGAAATGGTCCGCCGTGCTCTCACCAGTCATCCGCACTTTGAAGTATCACGAATGGAGATTGATCGGGAAGGTCCATCTTATACTATTGACACGATCAAAAGAATGAAGGAGCTATATCCGCAAGGAGTCTGCTTTATCGTAGGGGCAGACCTCTTCAGGAAGATTGAAACATGGAAAGATCCAGCGGGCCTTATTACCAGTTGTCCGTTCATCCTCGCACCGCGAAATGGAATAAATAAAGAGGAGTTTGAGTCTCTTCCGTTTTCTCGCGGCGAGCTCTATTTTCTCGACATAGAGGAGATCAAACTCTCTTCTTCCATGGTTAGAGGCGCCTACCAGGAAACAGCCAGCATTGATGGATTAGTACCAGAGACAGTTGCAGCGTATATTGAGGAGAAATATCTCTACCAGTGATGGGAAATCATCCTAAAGTTGAAGAGAACATCGTTTGCAGATACAACCGTTGCTTGATAAAACGGTTCACTGAGTTAGAACAGAGAAAGGAGGTAAAGCAGTATCAGAAGGATTGAACGAGGCCCGCGTATAAACTCGCAAATCAGAGCAAATAGAGTGTTAGTTATCGATGACAACGGCGTTAAACTAGGAGAAATGACATCTGATGAAGCGCTGGTAATTGCAAAAGAGAAAAGTCTGGATCTGGTGGAAGTAACTACTACAGCTAATCCAGTAGTCTGTAAAATCATCGACTATGGCAAGTATCGGTATCAACAAGACAAACGAAAACGTAAACTGCAGCACAAGAGCTCGCTGAAAGAGTTGCAATTCAGTATAAGAATTGGTAATCACGATTTTGAAACCAAGCTTAACCGGATGCGCAAGTTTCTTCTCAAAGGAGATAAAGTTCGAGTGACGATATTTTTCCGCGGTCGTGAAATCGTTCATCTTAGCCGGGGACGACGGTTGATGGAGAGCATCGTAGAGCAAACGAAAGACATTGCCCAAACAGGCACTTCGCCAAAAATAAAGGGGAAAATACTGCAAATGATTTTGGTTCCGCTGGAGGGACAAGAGAAAAGCCGCCGGAGTAAAGGGGGGAAAGATGGGAAAGAAGGGAAAGAAGAAAACACATAAAGGAGCAAGCAAACGGTTTAAGACAACAAAGAGCGGGAAATTGATGCATAAAGTTTCCGGTTATTACCATAAATTGGTAAAAAAGACCGGGAAAGCGAAGCGACAGGCCCGACAAGACAAAAGCTTGCCCGCGGCACAAGCAAAGACGATCAAACGGATGATCGATTCATAGGAAAGACCAAAGAGGATATAAGGAGCAAGAGGTAAGAGGTAAATATAAGTAGTGAAATGAACGTCGCAACCATAGTGAACTTTGCGAATTCACAATTTTGTGCCATTGTGGCTAAATAATTTAACAGGAGGCAAATGAAATGCCGCGTGTACATCGAGGAACAAAAGGAACAGACAGACGAAAGAAGATTCTATCATTGGCTAAAGGGTATCAGGGGAAGAGAAGTACTTGCAAAAGAATTGCCAAACAAGCAGTGATGAAAGCGCTTGTACATAGCTATATTGATCGACGTAGACGGAAACGCGATTTTCGGGGATTATGGATTACGCGGATTGGTGCAGCGGCGCAGCAGAATGGCATTTCATATTCCCGACTGATCGGCGGTCTGCAGCGGTGCGGCGTGTTGCTCAACCGCAAAATGCTCGCTGATATCGCGGTGCATGATGAGCAGACTTTTGCCTGTATTGCGGCGATGGCGAAACAAGAGCGAACTGACGCGTAAGTAAAATGTATTTTGAGGATATTGTCCTTGCCTTGCATTCCTTCTGGAAGAAACGTGGTTGCATGCTCGCTCACCCGTACGATGTGGAGACTGGCGCGGGAACGTTTAACCCGGCGACCTTCTTCGGCACACTCTCTGTCAAGCCACTGCGTGTTGCCTATGTAGAACCGAGCCGCCGACCGACCGACGGCCGTTACGGCGATAATCCGGTCAGATTTCGTCTCCACCATCAGTACCAGGTGATTCTTAAACCTGCTCCTGCCCAAATCCAGGACCTCTATCTATCAAGTTTGGAAGAGATCGGCTTTACCCTTGCTGAGCACGATCTAAAGTTTGCAGACGACGACTGGGAATCACCGACGCTCGCTGCATGGGGAATTGGCTGGCAGATATGGCTTGATGGGATGGAGATCACCCAATTCACCTATTTCCAACAAATGGGGGGGATCTCTCTCGATCCGATATCAGTCGAGTTGACTTACGGATTAGAACGGATTGCAATGTTACTACAAGGTAAAGAGAATGCATTCGATCTCAAATGGAACGAAGAGACCACCTATCGCGAACTGTGGTGGGAGAAGGAACGGCAATTCTCTATTTATAATTTCGAGCATGCATCAGTAGAGAGAATCCAAAAGATCTTCGCTGCTTGCGAAGCGGAATCTCAAGCGAGTTACGATAGAGGACTGGTCTTTCCTTCCTATGACTATGCGCTCAAATGCTCGCATCTATTCAATATTCTCGACTCACGAGGAGCAATTAGCGTCACAGAGCGTGAACGTTATATCACCCGCATCCGCGAATTGACCAAACGTTGTGCCGAAGGCTATGTGGCGATGGAGGAAGATGGACGCTGATCTACTGCTGGAAATTGGAACAGAAGAGATGCCGGCAGCAGTAATCCCTGATTTGTTGCAGCAACTGCACAATAAAGCTGCCGCGTTACTTAAGGAAAATAGACTCGTCTATGATCGGATCAAGGTCTTATCCACACCGCGACGATTATCGCTTATTTGTTACAACCTATCTGGGATACAATGCGAACTGGCAGAAGAGATCAAAGGACCACCAGTAGCAGTTGCCTTCGATACCCGCCACAACCCGACTGCGGCAGCGATTGGATTTGCAACGAGCCATGGAAAGAAGGTGAGAGATCTATCACGACAAGAGATGGACGGCAAAGAATATCTTGTTCTCCGCCGTTCTCTGCCGCAACTGACAACTCCGGAAGTATTGACCGCCCTTCTTCCTGAATTGATCGTTTCTCTTCGTGCTGGTAAGACGATGCGGTGGGACTCATCAGGGCTGGAGTTTGTCCGTCCAATTCGATGGATCGTTTGCCTGTACGGCGATGTGATCATTTCCTTTACAGTTGGAATAAATGGACTTGCCTCATCCAACCGCACGCGGGGACACCGTTTCGCCAATGATATAGAGTTAAGCTGTGCCGGCGAATATGAAGCGAGATTGGCAGAGCAGCTGGTGATCGTCGATTCACAAAAAAGATACCAGCGCGTGCAGGAGGCGATCGCGGCAGTAGAAGAGCAACAGGGAGTAACTGCAATCAACAATGATGAATTGATCACGCAGATCGTCCACAGCACAGAGTATCCGACCGCAATTCTCGGACAATTCCCGGTAGAGTTCCTCTCTCTGCCACGCGAAGTAATCTCTGCTACACTACACGAAGAAGGGAAGTTCATTACATTCGCCCACGGTAATAAATTCTCCACCTATTTTCTCGGATTCTGTAATGGAACAGAAGATAGGTGCGGAATTATCAAAGCCGGTTATGAAAGGGCAGTACAATCCCGGTTACGCGATTCGCAGTTTTTCTTTGCCGACGATACCAACCGCACTCTGGCTCAATGGACATGCCAATTACGGGCAGTAATTTATGAGGAGCGGATCGGTTCATTGTGGGATAAGGTAGGAAGAATTCGCCGCTTAGCAGGTGAATTTGCGCAGCGGAACGGGCAAGACGATTTAGCTGATATCGACCGGGCTGCTTTCTTATGTAAGAGCGATCTCGTCACAAAGATGGTACGGGAATTTCCTGCATTACAAGGTACGATGGGAAAAATTTACGCCATCTGCGCTGGAGAGAAAGAATCTGTCGCTTGCGCCATTGAAGACCAATATCGACCACGGTTTAAGGGGGACAACCTACCATCGAATGAGATCGGCGTAGTTCTCAGTTTGGCTGATAAACTAGATACAGTCGTCTGTGCGATATCAATTGGGGAAGAACCGACAGGTTCCCGTGATCCCTACGGAATAAGACGGCAAGCAAACGGTATGATACGGCTTACATTGGAACAAGAGATCGATATTGATCTGTTCGTCTTACTGGCTGATTTAGACGAAATGTATGCGTCGATCACCAAGCGGCGCGGACTCGATGCTGTGATTAAATTTCTTTCCGACCGCCTGGGTCATATTCTGCTGCATGAATACGGCCTGACCTATGATGTCGTCAATTGCATCTTGGCTGAGAACGATGTAGCTGCAAATCACGGTAACTTTTATCGTATATTCGCTAAAGGAAGGGCATTGGTCAGTGCGCGTAACAACGAAGGGTTTGACTCGCTGGTAACTGCCTTTGCTCGTGTAAGGAACATTACACGAGAATATAGGACGCGCCAATTCGATCCACAACTGTTCATTGAGGTAGAAGAGAAAGAATTGTGGCGCGAGTACCTTAAGGCAGAAGGGCAGATAAAGCGATTGACTGAGGAAAAGGATTATTACGGGGCGATCAGACATCTCATCGGTCTGCGCGACCCGATCGATCGGTTTTTCGATAAAGTGCTGGTCATGACGGATGATAAGACGCAACGATGTAATCGTCTCGCTTTTCTGACCAATCTGGCCGATCTGTTCTTTAGTATTGGCGATCTCGCCGCGATTACCGTCGACACTAATTCGTAGCTTAACCATGTTGCATTTTCACGGCGCTGAAATGGCGTGCGATTTGGGATATAATTTAATGGGATAACATCAATCCAATAATGGCTATTTTAAAAGAGATAAAAATCAGCCTCACAGGGCTGGAACTGATCGGATTTCACGGTTATACAGAGGAAGAACGCCAACAGGAGAATCGGTTCAGGATTGATTTACAGATAGAAGGTGATTGTACAGCTGCTCTGTCAAGCGGCTGCCTGGAAGATACAGTTGATTACAGCGTCGCAGTAGAGACTGTCTGTGAATTAAATGCAATTAACAGATATAAGCTCATCGAGTCATTCGCCAATGATATCGCCGACAGTCTCTTAACACGATGCCCGCGGGCAAGGCGGATAACGGTGCGAGTAATGAAGGTCGACCCGCCTGGTCTTGCGATGGCTTGCAACGCAGCAGTGGAGTTGGTGAAAGAACGAAATGGGGACTGAACGTGTATTTCTTTCTTTAGGAGCTAATATTGGCGATCGCGCCGCAAATATTCACCGTGCGGAAGCCAACTTGGCAGCAAGCGGTGTTAAAATCATTGATCGCTCTTTATGGTATGAGACAGAGCCGGTAGAGAAGGAAGATCAACCTTGGTTTTTAAACACGGTTATCAAAGTGATGACCGATCTTTCTCCTCTTGCTCTCCTCGCCCATTGCAAAGAGATCGAATTTCGTCTTGGGCGTAAGAAAGGGCCGCGATTCGGCCCGCGCCAGATAGATATTGATATTCTCCTATTTGGTAATGCAATTATCGTTACCGAGGATCTGATCATTCCGCACCCCCGGCTGGCTCAGCGACGATTTATGCTCCTGCCGCTGCTGGAGATAGCGTCTCAGTTAATCGATCCGCGTGATAACGTAGCATTTAGTGATAAATTAACAAGACTTAACAAACAAAAGAAGGTGCAAAAATTAATAAAAGAACTACTACCATACTGATATCAATCGACAAGAATGAAGGGCTGGATCGTCGCACCAGGGTAGCAATCCTCGAGGATAAAACGCTGACGGAGATATATTATGGCCATCCAGCACAGGAAAAGATCGTTGGAAATATCTACCTTGGTCGGGTAGAAGATGTCCTGCCCGGATTAGGGTCGGCATTCATCGACATAGGTGAAAAGCAGAGTCTGTTCCTCTCGCAAGGTGAGATCAGCGAAACTATACTGGATAAGAAAAAGATCAAGGCACGGCGCGGTGTGACTACGATCGACAAAATATTACGACGCGGCGAAACATTGATCATCCAGGTACGGAGGGGAGGGATCGGCACGAAAAACCCACAAGGGACGACGAAGATCAGCCTGCCAGGCCGATTTTGGGTCTTCCTGCCGACAGCGGAGCGGCTGGGAGTATCACGCCGAATTGTAAATGAAAAAGAAGAGAAACGATTACGTAAAATCGCCCAGAGTCTCACACAATCTTCCGAAGGACTGATCATTCGCACAGCAGCTCAACAAACAAGTCGCGACGATCTGGAGCGGGATTTCCGATTTCTTACCAGTACTTGGAAAGGGATTGAAGAGACAGCAGCAAGCGGATCGCTGCCGCGCCTGCTCTATCGCGGGATGGGATTGATTCAAAGTATTCTGCGTGATCGCCTCCTTCCAAACGTTAGCGAAGTGGTCGTCGATTCTGTGCGCCTCTATGACAAGATACTTCAATTTCTTAATTACATGAAGATGGATGAGTACACGGCAAAGATACGCCTCTATGAAGGGAAAGCCTCTCTATTCGAAATGAACGATGTGGAGCGCCAGATTCAACAGACCTTTTCTCGCCAGGTTGACCTGAAAGGAGGAGGATATCTGACGATCGACGAAACAGAGGCATTGACAACAATTGATGTCAATACCGGCGGTGATATCCGCCATCGCACCCAAGAGGCGGCAATTCTAAACGCCAACACCGAAGCTGCCGAAGAGATTCCCCGTCAACTCCAACTTCGCAAAATCAGCGGAATTATTATTGTTGATTTTGTCGATATCGAAAACGAAAGTGATATGAATAAAGTGATCACGTGCCTGCAAGAAGGACTGAACAGAGACCGCATGCCAGCGAATTATATTGACACCACGGCGCTCGGGTTGGTAGAAATCACTCGCAAACGCGAAGGAGAGAGCCTGGCGGATATGTTGGAACATGCTGATTTTCAGGCTTGATTCGCAGCTTGTGCCTGCTTGCGAAATTTAGCGCTATGTATTATTCTTGGTAGTGATCTTATCAGTTGCCAAACCTTGCAATGAAGACCGTATTCTTAAGAGGACGAAAAGCAGAGGTGAGCGTTAGAGGCTCCTAATAGGACATGACGCGAATTTATGTAATTAGCAACTCGGTTATTACGAAACAAGACTGAAAGCCAATCAAGGAAGCTACAGAAAAGAAAGAGGTTAAGTTCTAAGTTTTCGCCACTTGACCCTGCTTCTTTTCAAACTAAAATAAGCGGGCGAATAGCTCAGCTGGAAGAGCGTTCGGGTCACATCCGAAAGGTCGCAGGTTCGAGTCCTGCTTCGCCCAATGTTTAGTGAATGCTTCATAACCGATGATGCTCGCAGTGATCGCTTGGCTGGCCTGCATGCAGGCGCTATAGTAGCAATAGCTCGATGAAGGATGAACGATGACCGCTTAGCGGCCAAGAACAGGTCATTCTGAAATCTGACGACTGAACGTTCGCAAAAAAAAAATTTGATTATTGTAATTTGCGTATCACAATGTAATAAGTAAGTAATGTGTGCCCAAGAATCACGCCTAATTTTCCATGTTGATATGGATGCTTTCTTCGCTGCAGTGGAGCAGCTTGATCATTCAAACTACCGCGATAAACCGGTGATTGTCGGAGGCCTCCATCAGCGGGGAGTCGTTGCAGCTGCTTCGTATGAAGCACGCCGGTTTGGCATCCACAGTGCTTTACCGATGGCGATGGCACGTAATTTATGTCCCCGCGGAATATTCCTTGCCCCACGTTTCTCCCGGTACAAAGCGATCTCCGATCGGGTGATGGAAATATTGCGTACATATACGCCGCTGGTGGAAGTTGTTTCACTTGATGAAGCCTTTCTCGATGTAACTGCAAGCGATCACTCCTGGGAGAGAGCAAATGAGCTAGCGTGTCAGATCCAAGCGGAGATAATAAACGCAGCAGGACTCTCATGTTCGATTGGAGTGGCAAGTAACAAATTCCTTGCCAAAATAGCTTCCGACCTGGAGAAACCGGCTGGTCTTGTAGTAATCAATGACCACAATATACAACAGATATTAGATCCTCTTCCAGTGGGTAAAATAATCGGGGTAGGAAAAGCAACAGAGCGGCGGCTCAACAAGTTAGGTCTGACCACAATCCGAGACTTACGGCGCGCATCTCTCAAATTGCTTATCCTTGAATTCGGCCGTCATGGCCGCACCCTTTATCGGCTCGCCCGCGGCAGAGATGATAATCCAGTCATTCCGTCACGCGAAACAAAGACGATCTCGCGTGAAGTTACACTGCCGGAAGATCTATACGATCTCGCCAAGATTGAGGATTTACTGCAACGACTTTCAAAACAAGTAGCGGCAGATTTACGCAGCGCCGGTCTCCTCGCCCGTACCATTCGCATCAAAATTCGCTTCCATGATTTTCGTACGATTACCCGTCAAATAACTGTTGCCTCCGGCGTTGATTCTTTTCGTCTCATTCAGAGCTTCGTTGTTCATCTATTCCGCCATCGCGTCACACTTGGAGAAGAGGGTGTGCGTCTGGTGGGAGTGGGAGTGAGCTCGCTATTGGAAGTCCATTTCCGACAATTATCGTTATTCGATGATCACGAGGAGTTACAGGAGAACGAAGAGGTGGACTGCCTAACGCAACGATTTGGTGATGACACAATCCGTTGGCAGTACGGATAAGATAATTTGGCTCCTCACGGTTGAGACAAGGTAGCCATCAGAGAAGGGCTGAAGAGACCAATTTACGCCTGCCTGTCGGCAGACAGGCGCAATTTGCGCTCAGGTGGATTGGATTTCTTGCAACGGCCTGCCGGTGCGTGTTCGCACGTTAGACGGGCCGTGGGAAGAGGCTTGAAAAGCCCGACAATTAAGAAA
>CAYSQQ010000014.1:0-13775 GCA_964433275.1 uncultured Thermotogae bacterium | reverse complement strand
GCCGATGCCTTCTATTTTGACGCACTTGTGGCCCTGCAGATTGCGGAGACCCTCGATCCGAACGATTTGAGGCGGACCCGGATTCTAACCAGTCTTGCGGCGGCGATGGAACAGGCAGGCCTTTGCGAGCCGTGCGGCGAGCCATTCTACCGGTCGCTCGCCGCCAGCCGCCGGACACTTCAAGAGCAGGTCTATCGCCCCGGTGTGCCGGTCGGCACACCGGGGCGGGTGCACGCTGTCGGCCACGCTCATCTGGATGTCGCCTGGCTGTGGAGGCTCGCCTGCACCCGTCTTAAGGCCGGCCGCACCTTCGCCACCGCACTCAAACTGATCGATCAGTATCCCGACTTCCACTTTACCCAGTCCCAGTCCCAGCCCCAGCTCTACGCGTTCGTCAAAGAGGATTATCCAGGGCTGTACGAGCAGATCAAAGCGCGCGTCGCCGAGGGGCGCTGGGAGGCGACCGGCGGGATGTGGGTGGAGGCGGACTGCAACATCCCCAGCGGGGAGTCGCTCGTGCGCCAGCTCCTCTACGGCCGCCGCTTCTTCCAACAGGAATTCGGCGCCGATGGCCACGTCCTTTGGCTGCCCGACACATTCGGATTCAACGGTGCGCTTCCCCAGCTCATCGCCCGCGCCGGCCTGCGCTACTTTATGACCACCAAGATCAGTTGGAACGAGTACAACCGCTTCCCCTACGATTCCTTCCGCTGGCGAGGGATCGACGGCACTGAGGTCTTGGCGCACTTCATTACTACCCCGAGTGGGCTGTCTTACCAGACCTACAACGGGGACCTTCGCCCGGCCACGGTCCAGGGCTGCTGGCAGGAATACCGCCAAAAGGATGAACACAGAGAGGTGCTCCTCTCCTTCGGGCATGGCGACGGTGGCGGCGGACCGACGCGGGAGATGGTGGAAACAGGAAATCGGCTGCGCGATCCGGTCGGCGGCGTACCGCAGGTGAGATTGGGAGGGGCAGAGGAGTTCTTCCGCCGTCTGGAGGCCGACTCAGAGAGACTGCCGGTCTGGGTCGGTGAACTCTATCTCGAATACCATCGCGGTGTCTATACCAGCCAGGCCCGCGTCAAGCGTCACAACAGGAAGAGCGAGGTCCTCTATCATCAGGCCGAGATCTTCGCCGGCCTGGCGCATCTGCTCGGGGCGCCCTACCCGCGAGAGCGGCTGAGCAAAGGTTGGCGGCTCATCCTTTGCAACCAGTTCCACGATATCCTCCCCGGGTCGTCCATCGGCGAGGTCTATGAAGATGCCGAGCAGGACTATGAACAGGTGCGGCAGATCGGAGAGGGAGCGCTGCACGAAGCACTTGAACGGATCGCCGCGCGGATCGCACTGAACGAACAATCACTCGTTCTGTTCAATAGTCTTTCGTGGGAACGGAGCGGTCCGGTCTGTGCCGCCTTGCCGGAGGATCTGCCGGCTGATTTTACCCTGGTCGACGGAACAACAGGCGAGGAGGTCTTTTGGCAGCTGATCAGCGATGCCGCGGGGAGGGCTGCAATCCTCGTCCACACCGCTGGTCTTCCGTCCTGTGGGTACAAGGTCTACCACTTGCGCGCCGGTGCTCAGGGGATGCCTCTGTCCGCGGTCGTTGCGAAAAAAGATCGCTTGGAGAACGAACTTCTTACGGTGCGTTTCAACGCGGAAGGCCACATCATCTCAATCTACGACAAGCGAGCGGGGCGGGAGGTCATCCCCCGGGGAGAGTGCGCCAACCTCTTCCAGGCGTTCGCCGACAAGCCTCAGGAGTACGATGCCTGGAATATCGATATATCCTATCAAGAGAAGAAACAGGATCTACGGAGACTGGATCAGATCAAGGTGATCGAGGAAGGGCCGGTGCGGGCAGGGGTGGAGATACGGCGCAGTTGGCATCGCTCTACGATTTGCCAGCGCATCTACCTCTCCGTAGGCCTGCCGCGCCTCGACTTTGAGACCGAAATCGACTGGCATGAGCACCACGTCCTGCTCAAGGTCGCCTTTCCGGTGGAGGTCCACGCCGCGCAGGCCACCTATGAGATCCAGTTCGGTAGTATTGAGCGCCCCACCCATTGGAACACCAGCTGGGATCGGGCCCGCTTCGAGGTCCCGGCACAGCGGTGGGCCGACCTCTCCGAGGGTGATTACGGCGTGAGCCTGTTGAACGACTGCAAATACGGCTACGATATCCAGGAGAACGTGCTGCGGCTCACCCTCATCAAGTCGGCGACCAACCCTGACCCGCAAGCCGACCAGGGACGCCATCGCTTCACCTACAGTCTCTATCCCCATGCCGGAGATTGGCGCAACAGCACTATCCGCCGGGCCGCCGAACTGAACGATCCTATTCTGGCGCGGTGGGAACCGCCTCATCAAGGCGACCTTCCATCACGGTTCAGCTTGGTCTCATCTGATCAGGAGCACGTCTTCATCGACACCATCAAACTCGCCGAGGACGGGGATGAATTAATCATCCGCGTCTACGAGGGGCATAACCGGCGGGGAAAAGTCACTTTGACCTTTGGGAGCGAAGTAGAGACCGCTTGGGAGTGCGACCTGCTGGAGAACCCGGAGGAGAAGCTTGCTGTACACGACCGTCGTCTGACCTTCTCCATCAAGCCCTATCAGGTACGCACCTTTCGGATACAACTTTCAAAGATTCAACCGCTGTAGAAACGTAGGATTGAATAATGGATTAGGGATCTGGCTCAGGGTCTACCATTGAATTTTGCAGGTGATGTGCGTTTGGGGTCATGCGTTTGGGGTCAGACCTTTACTTTCGCTGATGGTGGAGAAGTGCAGGCCCAAGTGATCGCCAACCTCTCGCAGCTTGTAGTGATGACATCGAACAGCTTGGCAGATCCGCTCGTTGCGGGTTGCCTTGTCAGAGACACCTGCGAATAGCTCCTCCAGTCTCGGTCGTGCTGCAAAACGTTCGCGCTTACGATAGTCCGGATCGATTGGTTTCTCCTTAAATAGAGGTCTCAGTTGATCCATAAACGCGTCGGTCCCCAAGAACGCACCCGCTCGTAACTCCTTCCATATATCGATCCCTAGTCCTTGCCGCACGAACTTACGGTACGCGCAAATCGCAGATCCCCGGTTTGAATCAAACTGGGAGAGGATCCAATCGATCGTAAGGAAGTCGGGCACAGTGGCCTGCCCAGACGTAGCTCGATAGCTGCTCCACGGCCAGTCACAGACACCTTGAACCATCTTTGCACGAACTGGATTCAGCACGATGTAGCGGGCCAGCGCCAGGAGATAACTCTCCTTCTCGACAAGGATGCCCTTAAAGCGACCCTGAACAAGATGCCCAACTCGGTGATGTTGACGATTGAACCACTGCGTGTAGACCCCATTGAGAAACTGCATTCCGCGAGACAAGTTGGCGTCAGGCGTCTCGATGAGAAGGTGATAGTGGTTGCTCATTAAACAGTAGGCATGACAGATCCAGCCGTACCGCTTGACAGCATCGTTGAATATTACCAAGAATCGTGCCCTGTCCCTGTCGTCAAGGAAGATGTTTTGTCGGGCATTGCCATGGCTGGTGACGTGGTAGAGAGCTCCGTCGTATTCCAATCGCGATTGTCTTACAATAAGAACATCGTAATACTATCACGCAGAACATCAAACATAACGGGCTGACCCTCTTCTTCGCAAGGTCTGAACCCAAATTACACCAAATTAAGCTCTGCTTGTGAAAGAGCCAAGAAATCTCGGCGCAAGGAGAGAGAGTATCGCGGTAATTCAAAAAACTAAAGAGTATATATATCCTGAAGTGGCTATTGCATACGCTATATAGTTGACTTGCTTGCCGCTCGTAAATTTAGTATATATTAGATAGTCATTAGGAGGTAAGAGGAAATGATGTTTATCACGTTATTATTCGGTGGATTTTATGTCGGATGGAATATCGGCGCCAATGATGCAGCAAACTGCATGGGGACTCCGGTCGGATCCGGCCTTCTTCCTTATCGGCGCGCTGCTTTTATAGTTGCTCTCTTTGCCGTCATCGGAGCCCTGCTTCACGGCGACGCAGTAATAGAGACAGTGGGAAGAGGAATCGTTGCGGAAGAGCTCCCTTATATCGCCGTATTGGTTGTTCTGATCTCAGCGGGTCTGTTTGTCTCTTTGGCCACTTTTCTCCATCTTCCTGTCTCTACTTCGCAGGCGATCGTAGGAGCAGTGAGTGGAGTTGGCTTTGCTGTGGGAACAACGGTCGATCTTTCACAGGTAAGTCGCATTGGACAGGGTTGGATTGTCTCGCCGGTTCTAACAGCGATCATCGCGTTTGCTCTTTACCATCTATTCGCTATTCCCATGCGCCGGATAAAGGGATTTACTCAATGGGATCGAGTTCTGAAAATGTTGGTGCTGGGGAGTACAGCATATATGGCCTTTGCTATGGGAGCGAACAACGTGGGGAATGCGATTGGGCCGATTGTCAATGTGGGAGGAGACCCGGATCGGCTCACTCTTCTCGGCGCAGCGGCGTTGGCAGTCGGTATATTAAGTGGTGGGCGACGCGTTACTAAGACAGTCGGCTCCGGGATCACTCCCCTTGACCCGCTGGGAGCTTTTACCGCCCAACTCGCGGCTGCATTGGCCATTCACTCCTTTTCCCTTATCGGACTACCGGTATCCACTTCCCAGGCAGTGATCGGAGCGGTGGCCGGCGTCGGGCTCGTCAAAGGGATGCGAGCAATAAATCGCCGGCAAATTTTTCAGATCATGATCGGATGGGTGGCAACACCGATCACGACCGGTCTGTTCGCTTTCGGACTGTACCGACTGCTTTAGTCTCTTCTTTTACACGCTTCGCTGAGCAACTACACGATTGATTGTATCAGCAAGGTCTTCCGCCCGATCAGAGATCTTTGTCATCTTCTCCACCACACCGCGAACGAGCAATTTTTCTGCCAAATCAATATCCATATCAAATAGATCGCGGATGAATTCTTTCTCCTGCCGGTCGATCTTACTCTCTATTTTCTCTACCGCAGCGGTGTGAACAAGAGCGCGACGCATATCGGTAAACATCAGATGGATCGCCTGTTTTATCTCCTGCACCACCTGGACTGACAGATCCGTCATTTCGCGCAACAGTGGTTTCAAAGCAGCAGGGATTTGCACTTGTTGAAGTACAATATAGTTAAGAACAGATTCACCTGAATTGGCCAAGCGATCCGTATGTTCGATGATCTCCAATATATCACCGCGAGAACTGGCCAACAACGCTCCTCCCAGCAGTTCGCTTTCGATCTTTCTCCGCAGATCATCAGCCTCGCTCTCCAGTTGGTGGGTCTTGGCGGCAAACTCATTGATCATCTCCATCTCTTTATCATCGCAGTAGGCGATCATCCCCTGTTGAAAATTCAGCAGAGATTTCTCTACCAGTTCCATGTGATCACCAAGACGCCGTTCCACTTCTTTTGATTTTCGCCAAAATACCATCATTCACCTCGTAAGAGTTTTGCTTTTTACCCTCCTTAATGATAATCTTTTCTGCCGGAGAAAAGCAATAACGGTCACCAAAAAACAATCAGCTTTCAGCTAAAGCAACAAGGTAAAGGTTTTTAAGTTAAGAAATGCTGGGAAAATGGGGGTCTTGAACCCTGTGCACTGCCTATGAACCCAGCAAACTCAATAAATCTTGCAACCCCGTTTGGCTTTTGTGGCTAAATAATTACACCAGGTGAATATGAAACGAATCGGATTATTGACCAGTGGCGGAGATTCCCCAGGGATGAATGCTGCTATCAGGGCGATAGTACGGCGGGGAAGCGAAATCGACGCCGAGATATTGGGGATCCGGCGTGGATTTAGAGGACTGATCGACGGAGATGTTGTTCCGCTGAATAACCGCGCCGCAGGGGGAATAATCGAACGTGGAGGAACGATCCTGCGTACTGCCCGCGCAGCAGATTTTCGTACCTTATGCGGGCAGGAGAGTGCTGTTGCCACTGTCGTTAAGGAGAAAATGGATGGACTCATCATAATCGGCGGCGATGGATCGCTCAGAGGCGCGCGCAAGATGCATGAACACGGTATAGCAACGATCGGTATCCCTGCGTCGATCGACAATGACATCCCCGGCACAACGATGGCAATCGGAGTTGATACAGCGCTTAATACGGCCGTAGATGCGTTAAACAAGATTCGCGATACTGCTTATTCGCATGAACGGGTCTTCGTTGTAGAAGTGATGGGGCGAAGATCGGGGTATATCGCGCTGATGAGCGGTCTTGCCGGCGGAGCAGAGATCGTCCTCATTCCAGAAGTAAAAGTCTCATTCGATGCTATCTGTGCGTTGATCGACAGCGGCCACCAGATGGGCAAGCGCCATTCGATCATCACTGTTGCCGAAGGGTTCTGCTCAGAAGGCTCAGCCGGTCAGATGATCAGTGAATTCTTACGCGAGAAGACTGACCTGGAAATTCGGTTGACCATTCTCGGCCATCTCCAACGGGGAGGGTCTCCCACCGCATTTGACCGAATCCTTGCCTCCCGTTTCGGGGCGATGGCGGTAGAATTATTAGTTCAAGGAATATCAGGGAAGATGACAGTCCTTACGCAAGGAAAAATTACTACTATCCCCCTGGCAAAGATCGACCATGCCGCGACCAATGTCGATCTTACGCTGTACAGACTCGCTTATTCCATTGCCAGTTGATCTGGTTTCAACAGTTGTCGGGCAAGCGCGATCGCGCCATATTCCACCACATGTTCGCCCAACGGAGTAAGGATCACTTTCGGAGCGCTGACATTAATATGATGCACCATCTCCTCGCAAATTGGGGCCAGTAGCTGTGGCTGGTTGAGCATGATGCTGCCACCGATGGTAATTATCTGTGGATCGTAGGCATTGGCGATATTGGCCAATGCAATTCCTCCGTAATGACAACCATCATCGATGACTGCTTGTGCCAATCGATCGCCGGCATGTGCGGCAGCGAATATGATCGGTGGAGTGATGAAATTAAGAAGCTGCCATGGATACTGATCTACTTCTTTTTCAGAGCCCTCTCTCTCAGCAATAGCAAGAGCAAGCGATCGGAGCGTGGCGCCATAATCGCTTTGACAGCCCAGCTCCTCATTTACCATTCGCATACGCGCGTTCTTCTCCATCCCCCGGCCAGAGGCATAAGCCTCAGCGCAACCGTAATTTCCACACCCACAGCGTAGACCATCTTCTTTGACGAAAAAATGTCCTATTTCAGCGGCGTTCCCCTCCTTTCCACGTAAAAGATGGCCGTTCCATACACCAGCGCCAAATCCAGTGCTTAAAGTTACATAAACGAGATGGAGCGAGCATTTATCTTTGACCTCCTTTCCCGCACCGTAATAGATTTCTCCCAGAACAGCCGTTGTGCAGTCGTTCTCCAGCGCAACGCAGCAGTCAAACTCAGCCGACAATGGATCGACGAGTGGAATATAGAGTGGCACTGGTGCGCACGCAGCAGAGAGACGCCGTAACTTTATATTCGGCGGGTTTATAATAGCGCCGTCACGGAGCGGCCCGGCCGAGCCGATGCCGATCGCTTTAATATCAGAGACTGCGCTTTCGCTGATTGCGCGGTTCAGCATAGAAACAAGCTGATCGGCTATTTTGTGATAGCCGAGCCCATCACGCCAGGGAGTGAACTCGCCTTCTTCAATCTGAATCGCCTCTTTCAGCCGGATGGCGATGTTGCCGTCCATATCGGCGATTACTGCAGTGACCTTTGTTGCTCCTAAATCGATTGCTCCGATGTACTCCATTGCTTCTTCCTCTTTATCTCCTGGTTATCAGCGTCATCAACCGCAAGTAGTCCTCTAAATGGCGGGTGATAAGGAAATTATCCCGCACATGGTTGTAACCGGCTATTCCCAGAGCGGCAGCGAGTTACCGGTCGTGAAGTAACCGGAGAACTTGGCTCGTTGTATCTGCAATCGAATCGCTGAGCAAGCCGGTCTTGCCGTTGATCACCTGGCGGGGAAGCCCACTGACAGCGGTGCAACTACCGGCTTCCTTTTCCACGCCGCCTCGGTAACGGTGAGGGCGAACCCCTCGCGCAATGATTTCTGGATGATGATGTCCGCGCCCCGCTGGAGGATTGGAGTTACCCCTGTTTCGCGGACAGTGTAACGCTTGACATCGCTTGTGTTCGAGTGGGCGCCAGTTCAATGCGCCGGCCCGACGCTCCGTACAATTCCTCAAGTCGAATCGACTCCTTGTTTCGTTCCTCTTCGGTCTGTGCAGCATGCCGCTTCTCGCAGTGGAACGGCGTGTCGTACGTACTATAGATCATCGATACCCTTTAAAGGGCCGACTTTCGCGATCAATTAAAGGTAATCACGGGGGGAGTACTGGTAACTCAAGCGGATGTTCCGCCGCGGATGCTGCCAGTACAGCCAGACTATCAAAAAGCCGTGTGTAAACGATCCCCAAGGAAGAGTGAGGGAAGGAGCAGATCACTATCCTGTCTGAGAAGAGAGAGCTTCTCAGCACGAGTGGTGAAACCCCGCTTGATCTTCTTCGTGAAAATGGACTAACAAAAAATCTTTTCATCTCAACCTGACGTATTTCGGCAGGGGATCGCCAATCAGCGGTCTGACATATTTTCGGAAGCCTTCCGTCATGTCGTTACCCGTTTCGTTTATATACTCGTCTGGCAGAGGCTTTATCCTACCGATCACATCCTCAAGCTTAGCCGTTCCAATGGTGCACTTATATTGTGGCAAGGGCTCCCTCTCTAAGGTGACCATAATATCAGTATTGCCTTCCATTGCATATCTAACCGCTTCCCTGCCCACTAAGTAAGCCTCCTCGCGATCGGTCTTTGAAGCTAAAGTGGCACAGACTCTCTGGATCGTCCCTGGCTTGTCTGCCCGTGCCTTAAGCCCAAGCTCACTTGTTATTAAAGCACAGAGATACTCACCCACACCGCCCCTCTGGGCATGGCCAAAGGTATCAACATCCACCTCTTTTTTAGACTCCACTAAAGTTCGCCCCTCCGTATCCTTTATCCCCTCACCTACCGTGATCACAACATGCCCAAGGCCTTTATATATTCTTCCCACGTCCTCTAAAAATCTCTCTTTTATAAATGGCCTTTCAGGGAGATAAATCAGATGAGGAGCATCCTTATCCCGTTCCCTAGCCAAGACAGTTGCGGCTGCGATCCATCCCGTGTCCCTCCCCATAGTCTCGATCACCTTCACCTTATCCACTATCCCAATGGCTTCAGTGTCAAGCCCCCCGTCCCTTGTGGCGATAGCTACCCACCTGGCAATGCTGCCATAGCCTGGACAGTGGTCGGTCCGGACGAGATCGTTATCAATTGTCTTAGGAATCCCAACGCTGAAAAGCTCGTAACTTTTTTTCTTTGCCAGCTCTGATACCCTATAAACTGTTTCCACGGAATCGCTGCCGCCGATGTAGAAGAAGTAACGCATGTTGTATTTTTTGAAAACATCCAGCACCCTCTCATAGTCCTCATCCCTTAGTTTATATCTACATGAGCCTAAAGCAGCAGACGGAGTATATTTCAGTCCCTCAATTATAGAGGACTCTTCCTTACCCAAATCCAATAGATCTTCATTTAATATCCCTACGATTCCATGCACTGCTCCGTAGATCCTTTCGATATCGTGTTTTTTAGCCTCCTGGATCACCCCTGCTAAGGAAGAGTTGATCACCGCTGTTGGGCCGCCGGATTGACCAACCACAAGGTTTCCTTTCGGTTTCATCTTCGCTTGCCATCTCCCTATAGCAGTCTATCCATATCTTTCCCTCTGGTATCCACCAGCCTATCCATGGCGTCTTGGAGGGAGAGATTGCGGTGAACTATGCCACTGACCGCTAAAGCCATTGCCAAAGGATCCTCTTTAGAGGGGAAGAGAACGTTTCTGCCAAGCAATACCCCTCTAATATTCGTTCCCGCGTTGAGGGCATTTACGATTTCCTCCAATACAGGAGTTAGATTACCGCGAGAGGCCCCGCCTAAAATGAGGATGGGACAGGTGGTAGATTTTGCCACCAATTCAAAGCCTTCTACATAGGGGATCTTAAGCCAGATATTTCGTGAAGAGTCGCCCAAAGCAGTGGCGATCCCGATCGCCTGAATCAGTGCCGCAGGGGCTTTGTTGACGGAATATTTGCCGCCCACCTTCTCCACCGGTAAGCATTCCACAAATGCAGGCAGGTCGTACCTGTTGAGTTGGCGGATGGCGTGGGCGGTGTAATCGATGGTGGCACCGCACTCAGGGGAGATTGGATCTAGCCTGAACATAAGTTTTGCACCGTCTAACCTCATCTGGTGAATAGATTTAGCGGTCCAGGAGGTATAGCGGTCGTCCATCTCAAACGCCGTCTCAGAGATGCCACCACGGTTCATGCAACCCAAAAGGACTTTGTTGTCCAAGAAAGGTAGTTTACCATTTTCCTTTAAGAGGTAGTTAACCAAAAACAAGTCTTCCAGGATATCGGTGGTCCCCATCACTCCGTCGAACTCCTCTGAGGTGATCACCCGCAGGATCCTTCCTAAATACTGATGACGGTTTCCCATGATAAGCGGGTCTCCGTTAGAAGCTGTTATCCCCCGGGCTGGATGATCAGCTGCCAGTACGGTAAGCTTGCCATCTTTAGCTATCTTCCCCCTTCTTTTACGGGCCTTTGCCTCCTCGGCAATGATCTCCTTCTTATGAACTCTAAGCTCGTTGATCTGATAAAAAAGCTCTTCTGGGAAGAATTCCTCTACTCTGAATTCATCGCTTTTATCCATCCTACCTTCCTTTCAGAAGTTCTTTGTTGACCAGATTTGGGGGTTCTTTGTCTTTGAGGACCGCTATCATATTCTCCACAGCCATGGTGGCCATCTTGGTGCGTGTCTCCACAGAAGCGCTGGCAATATGGGGTAACAACACCACATTATCCAATTCCACTAGCCCTGGATGGATCTTGGGTTCCTCTTCATAGACGTCAAGGCCTGCTCCCCTGATCTCTCCATCTTTTAAGGCTTTAACCAATGCTCCCTCATCCACCACAGGGCCACGGGCTGTGTTGATCAAAACAGCACTCTGTTTCATCTTTTGGAACTGGTCGGCAGAGAACATGTGCTTTGTCTTGTCGGTGAGCGGAGTGTGGATGCTTAAAAAGTCGCTTTTTTCTAACAATTCTTCAATCCCCACTAATTCTGCCCCCAGTTCCTTCTCGGCCGGCTCATTTCCGATCTCATCGTAATATAAGATTTTCATACCAAATCCCCAATAGGCCCTTTTTGCAACTGCTATTCCGATCCTTCCCATCCCCACAATTCCTAAGACCTTTGCGTATACGTCCATCCCCAGGTGGGGTTGAATCAGCTCCCAACCTTCGAACTGCCCAGCCCTGGCGAACTTATCTGCCTCCACAACCCTTCGAGCAACGCTCAAAAGGAGTGCAAAGACCAGATCGGCAGTGGTCTCAGTCAAGACGCCAGGCGTGTTGGTCACCATAATCTTAAGCTTTGTGGCAGCATCAATATTGATGTTATCGTATCCTACTGCAATGTTCGCAACCGCCTTGAGCGCAGGGTTGGCCCCAAGGACTTCCGCGTCAATCGAATCGCTCAGAAGGCAGATCAACCCATCGGTCCCTGCTATCGCCTTGATCAGCTCATCTTTAGCAAGCCGCCTCCCGGCATTCATCTCAAAATCGATCCCTTCTTCCCTTAAGATATCCAATGCTTCTTTGAAAATCCTTTGCGAAATATAGACTCTCATAATTATTCTCCTTTAAGGTTAACAATAACCTTATTTACCTTCTTGTTTGCTCTTTCACACTAGCCCAGGCCTCATTGAATGCCCGCTTCGTGTTTGCAATTACTACCTGAGAGGACTCCCCCTCCAAAGGCTTCACCTCAAAGCCGACAAACGGCTTTTTTTCTCTTTCTTTCCCCAAAAAGCCTACGGCAAATAATGCCTCGATAAACTCTATAATCTGAGGGACATCATTCTGACCACCTTTAATCCCAAAGCGGGGGTGCTGATCACCGTATGCGGGATGATTTAGGTCTTTTATCACGCAATTTCCTATATGGATATGGACTAAATAATCAATCACCGCGGACAGGGCCTCATGCGAGGTCTCGCGCTGCATCGGCAGATGAGATAGATCGATCATAATCCCGAATGAGGGGTGTTCCCTGGCGACCGTTTCCGCGACCTTGGCGCCGTCACGGCTATACCCGATCAGCGCCTTCTTATCAGTATCAGGGTCAAACACCTCCAGAGTAATCCCTAAATTGCCTTGATCTTGCGCGTATTCACAGATTTGGCACAGAGAGTCGCACAGAAGTTTAATCTGTTCGTCTTTTTTGTCGCTCTCAGGCGCCGGGCCGCTCAACAGAGCAAGCCGCTCCGCACCGAGTTCATAGGCCTGATTCACTCCTTGTTTGATCGCATCGATCGCCTTGTTCCGTTGAGTTAGATCGGGAGAGTTCAAATTGAGCTTCCCAGCAAGGAGTATCGGTTGTGCGCCGAAACCAACCCGCATGTGGGCTTGGTGCAGGAGCTGCGCTGCCTCCTTGCGAATCTTGTCATCGTTGATCTGACCTACTTCGACCGCGGTGAAGAAGGGATCAAGGGCGATCTCGGTCAAGGTCTCAATGATCGGCCCTTCTCCTCCCATTGTCTCTGGATAGGCCATGAAATGGACGATGCTCGTCTCAAAATATTTCTGATATGACTCTTCCATCTTCTGCCTCCTGTTTAAGATAATAGATGGTCTGCTTTATACTCGTGTTTGGATCCGGTTTGGATAGGACCTCTGCTGAGAGGAAGCCTTGATAACCGATCTCTTGCAGGGTAGAGAGTATACCCTTAAAATTCAGGTGTCCATATCCCGGCGCCCAGCGGTTGCTGTCGGCCACATGGACATGAAAGATTCGTCCATCGGCCCTTCTGATGCTCTCCTCTAATGATGCCTCCTCGATGTTGGCATGGAAGGTGTCAAATAAGATACCGAGGTTCTCGGCTCCTACTCGATCCAGTATCTCTAAAGCCTCCGCGACATTATTGATAAGCTCGGTCTCATAACGATTGAGCGGTTCCAGGGTGAGCTTGACGGTTGGATCTAGCGCTGTGCATTCCTGCAGCGCTCCAATTAACCGTTTTTCAGCTTCTTTGCCCCCGCCCTTTCCCCTGATCAGGCCGATGATCACCATCGCTCCGAGCTCGCGAGCGATCCCAATATGATCTCCAATCCTCCGGATAGCTCTCTGCCGCGTCTTTTCAGGGAATCCGGTAAGTGATAGACCCTCGATCAGGAAAGCCTGGCCGGTGGTGATCGCCGGTACTTCCAGATTATATCTCGCTAACAGCTGTTTGATCTCTCTGATCTCTATGGAGCTTGGATCGGTAATCGCCAGCTCCACGCCATTGTAGCCAGCCTCCGCTACCCTGGCAAGATTCCTTTCCAAGCCCGCCTCAAGGGAGAGAGGGGAGAACGGCGAAGGGTCCTGAACGGGGACGATGAGACTGATCATCAATTATGGTCTCCTATAATCCGATCCGCGGCAGAGCATATACCGATTTCCAACCCTTGCTCTGCGGTTCCCGGAGATATGGCTCCATCTCCGCCGCTGTCCGTAACGTTACTTCCTCCACCGGCGGCACCGTCCCTGCCGGGAATGCTTCCAGAATCTGGTCGATCGTCAGGGTAAGATAGCTGAGGATCGCGGCGATCGGTCGCTTTGCTTTGGCAGCGGTCGCCAGACCGGGGTTGCCGACCACACCCTCGGGCGTGGCCGCGA
>CAYSQQ010000013.1:0-13836 GCA_964433275.1 uncultured Thermotogae bacterium | reverse complement strand
GCGGATGAGCGCCCACTCCGCGTCAGTCAGTTTCCCTGGGTGGGTAAGGATCTCAGTAAATTCCGGGGACACCATACTTATCTCTGGCTGACCTCGCGTTTTGGCCCTGGCTTTTGGCAGCGGAGAATGCGGTCCAATGCATTCTCAAGTTCGACCACGAAATTCTCATCCTACGTGGCCTCCCTGTGCACCCCTGGCGGCGTATCTCCTCTGCTTAATGCTTCGTCGCCTCCGAAAGAAATACCCGCCAATCTCCCACCATCTCAAGCAGAGGCGAGACATGTGCGCAGCTGCACTGCTGCACTGCTCCATGGGTATGCCTCCGGTTTCTCGGTAAGTTCCGCCCGCACCGGATTGAGTTCCACATACCGCGCGGCCGCTAACAGATAGCATTCATCCATCGGAAACGAGGCAAACCTCCCCTGCCATAAATGTCCCCGCCACCCCGCGCGAAAGTTCACTCGCCGGGTGTATCGCCGATGTACCTCACCGATCGCCCGCCACAACCCATCTTCTGATTCCGGCACTGCAATCAGGTGAACGTGGTTTGGCATCAGAGAATAGGCCCATACTTCCACCTTGCAACGAAAACACCATTCCGCCATCAAATCTAGGCACACCCGATAGTCCTCGTCGCAGAAAAAAGTCTCCTGCCGACGATTCCCACGTTGCGTCCAATGAGGAGACCCTGGAGCCACTACTCGAGCGATTCTTGCCGTATCTTGAGCTTGCTCTTGTCTGTGCCTACAAGCAAAAGATAGGTATGGTGATGTTATGAAAGCGCGCCCCTTTTATCGGCAGTAGAATACGCTGTTGGTAAAGAAAAGCGGTTGATACCTCGAAGGAGAGGAGGCGCACCATGCAGAATATCGCGTTTGATTCTCACAAGCACTACACGTGGGCGTTGGTGGAGGACGAGACTGGGAAGATCATGCGAGAACAACGGATCGATCACGTACGGGGAGCGTTACGGGGATTCTTGGAGGAGTTCGAGCCGGGGTCACCGGTCGCTGTTGAGACAATTGGAAACTGGTACTGGATAACCGATGAAATCGAGGCGGCAGGAATGGTCCCGCAGTTGGTCAACGCTCGCAAGGCGAAACTGGTGAGTGGGTCGATCAACAAGACCGATAGACTGGATGTTCGAGGGCTCAATCGGCTCCAGCGATCGGGGACTCTGCCGACAGTGTGGATTCCACCGCGCAAACTCCGAGATGCACGTGAGCTGCCGCGGACACGAATGGTGCTCGTCAGGCAGCAGACACAACTGAAGAACCGCATTCATGCCAACCTGGCAAAATACGGACTGAGGGCCACCGGAGTCACGGATCTGTTTGGCGTTCGAGGCAGAAAGATCCTAGACAACCTGCTCAACAAGTTTCCGACTGAGACACGCTACGCAACCGAGGTCCTCATCGAAGAACTCGATCATCTTCAAGCGAATATCGCGGAATTCGAAGGACGGATTGCAAAGCTGTTCGGTGACATCACGGCACTGGAACTCATCCAGACGCTACCGGGAGTGGCCCTCATCCTTGGGGTGGTTTGTCCTTACTGAGGTTGGTGATATCGAGCGATTTCCCAGCGCAAGCCACCTGGCTTCGTATGCCGGCAAGACTCCAAGAGTGCATGCCAGTGGAGGACACGTTCGGCACGGACGAACTCGCCCTGATGTCAATCGCTATCTGAAGTGGGCGTATGCTGAGGCAGCCAACGTAGTGATGATTCATCGACGACGACATCCACGGCGTCACGTCAGTCGTCTGTATGAACGGGTGAAGCACAGAAGCGGGCATCTGAAGGCGATCGGAGCTGTTGGACGGCATCTGGCTGAAGCAACGTACTGGATGCTAACGAAGAAGGAAACATATCGCGATCCGGCAACGGATCGTGCGGGGGTAGTCGAAAAGGGAGGCGTGAGCGCGGCGGGGACATGAACCATCAGAGGTTCGCTAAGTGATTGCGACACGTTACCTGAACAACCTATTGCTGCCTAGACAGCGAAGAGATGACTCCGGCTCACCGGGAACTGATGTATAGACCGAACACCAAGGAGGTCAATCGAGTTTATTCCTCTTGACAAACAGCGCGCTTTCAGAGATGGCCCCGGAATTGGACGATTATGTCAGCATCGTCTGCGGCTCTCTCGACCGCCTGGCTGAGGCTTTTGCCGAACTGGATCGCGAGGAACGGGAACGACGCCTCCAGGGCAAGCTCGCTGGCGACCAGGAAGAGATTGGCCCTGTACCACAGATCGCCGGTGCTTCTCTGTCCACGGCAGACAGACGAGTAGTCAGAACCGAAGCCATGAATTGCAGGATCTACGCGGCCGCCAATAGCCGAGCACCAAGGAGGCGTTCGATCTGCCGCCTCTGACTGTCAATCCAACCGAATCTTGACGCCGTAGGAAAGATCGGTGATCCCCGTGCTGTCAACGACAATCTTTCCTAGTTCGTTTTCAGTCATTTTTCCTGCCTTCCGCTGTTCTCTGCGTCTTTGCGCCTTTGCGAGATACGATCTTCTACCCCTTCAGAATCCCCGATCAATAGGATCATGCCTCCGATTATCCGGCGCACGTGTTTGCCGGACCATTTTCTTGCCGCTCGTGTTCACTCATCTCGCGCGAGAACCTGAACTGCCATTCATGCTCATCTTACGTGAGGCAATTCGCCTATTGACAATCCAGTGGCGCCACGTTATAATATTGATACGTAATTTCCGAAGTAGGGAGGACAGACATAACGAAATGCATGAATTAGAGCGGATTGAGAAAACATTGCGGCAGCTGGCCGATGCAACGGCCGCCTATCGAAAAGCGCGGGTTGCAAGTGGGGAACTCGGAATGAGCGATTCAGAGCAGACCGACATCACGGACACTCTTCTCGCTGCGGCCGCATCTGAGGGGATTACCGGGTTGGTCTCTCGGGTGGTCGGAGAACTGGGGCGGATGATCACCGATCGGCAAGGAGTGCGGGTCCTCATTGTTGGGACCCACCGCACAGATGACGACTGTGCCACCTGCTGGTACGAGTTCTTCTCGGAGAAGGAGATCGAGATGCTTCTCCAGACCGACCTGATGCGTGTCATGGAGACACTGACAAGCGTTGAGCGGTTACGGCTGATGCTCGCTATTCTCTCCGGAGTGACTCGCTCCGCCGATATCAGAAAGGAGAGTCGGCTCTCTCAAGGTCAGTACTACCATCACCTACGGCTCTTAGAAGGGGCGGGCATGGTGCGCAAGAAGGCCCGCGACCAGTATGAGCTCACCGTGCATGGCACATCATCGTTGCTGACCATACTAGCGACCACAAAGTATATCATGAGACGAATACCCTTCTTAGAAGTAGATAAGGAAATCACATGAATAAACCCATTTGGCGATTCTTTCGCCGTTTTATTTTGCCCCGGCGAAAGTTGGGAGCAATTTTGCTCTTCTCTACGTTCCTTTCCACCATTCTCAACTTTCCGGTACCGTTGCTGATCAGACACATCATCGACGAGATTATTCCTCATGCACACCTGGGGGATCTCGCCTGGGTCGGGGCGGTCCTGGTGATTCTCGTTGCGCTGCAGGGAATTTTTGCCTACTTAGAACAATACCTGGCCGTGATTGCCAGGGAATCGCTACTCATAGATGTGCAGATGGAGCTGACCCGACACGTGTTGAACCTGCCGCAGGGATTCTTTCATGCTCAGCAGGTGGGCTATCTTATCGCCCGCGTGCGCAGCGACCCTGAAGTAGCGAAGGAGTTCTTCATTGCCCTTGTCGACTTAGCAAACTATGCGTTGTTCCTCCTGATCGGCCTTGCTCTGCTCTTCTACCTTGACTGGCGGCTTGCCCTTATCGCCGTCTCCGTCCTTCCGCTCTTAGCGCTGGCTTCCATGCGGCTCAACACCAGAATGCAACTACTATGTCAGGAGGTGCAAGAAGGAGACGCTCTCGTCTCGCAGGAGCTCGGGGAAGGGTTCTCCGCTGCGCAAACCGTCAAGCTTTTCGGCCTGGCAGGCTGGATCAAGGAGAAGATCATCGGGGTGATAGAGCAACTGAAACGGGCGAACGTCAGGACCAATACGGTAGGGGCTATCGCCGGAGGCGTGCTCACGTTCATCACTGCAGTCGGCCCGGTGTTGCTCATCTGGATGGGGGCGTATCGCGTAATCGCAGGGGATCTCACCCTAGGCACTGTCATCGCCTTTATGGCGCTGCTTGCCTATCTATACGGACCGGCTCAGGCAATCATCACCACCAACCTGGGCGTACAACGGGCAAAGGTCGCTGCGTCCCGGATATTCGAGATACTGGATGAGCAAGGCGAGCCGGTTGACGGAATTCCGCTCGCGGTCTCCGCCGGACAGGTGGAGATCGAGCAGGTTTCCTTTGCCTATCCCACCGGCCCAGTTGTGTTGAAGAATCTTTCCCTCACAATCGAGCCCGGGATGCGGGTCGCTGTCGTGGGGCATACCGGCTCAGGAAAATCGACCCTTTTTTCATTGCTTACCCGCCTTTATGATCCTGCTGCGGGGACAATAGGGATAGACGGGCAAGAGATCCGCCATGTATCGCTTGCCTCGCTACGTCGTCAGGTGCTACTCATCACCCAAGACCTGTTCCTCTTCTCCGGGTCGATTATGGAGAACCTGCGCTGCGGCAATCAGAAGGTATCTGATGATGAGATCAGACGGATTGCCATTGCTGTGGGGGCGCACGAGTTCATCATGGAGCTCTCCGCCGGCTACGATACCATAATCGGTGAGCGTGGGGCGAAGCTTTCCGGCGGGCAGAAACAGCTGATCGTCCTGACGCGAGCGCTCTTACACCGACCGCAGATCCTTCTTCTGGACGAGGCGACCTCAGCGCTGGACTCGGAGACAGAGACGACTGTCTTTATTGCTCTGGCGGAGCTTATGCAAGGAAAGACAGTGATAATCGCTGCCCATCGGCTGGCAACAGTCAGGTCGGCCGACCTGATCGTCGTCTTCAAGGAAGGTGAGCTGGTCGAGCAGGGGACACACCAGGAGCTGATCGCAAGCGGAGGGGAATACCGGGCAATCTTTGACGAACAGCTCGCAACATAGACTGCGGGGAGGTGAAGAGGTGTGCAAAAGTTAGTTATCCGCTTGAAAGTGGATTATTGGACGCCGGATCATGTAACCGATAGGTGTACTTGTCCCTGCGTTTGCGAGGCCGGCGAGGGCGCAGGCAGCGGAAGTGGGTCGCCTCGCTGTTCTAAGGAAGGCGCGACCGGCACGGTGGGGAGAAGAGAGAGGGTGGAAGTGCCCGAGAACCACAATATCCAATTGAAACAGGGAAAGGAGGTGAGAAAAGATGAAAAAATTTAAAATCCGTCTGACTGTCGGTGTACTGCCTGTTCAACCCATGGGGTGCGGCTGCGGGTGTTCTGGTGGAGAGGGAGCCGGCGAAGGGCAAGGCATCAAGAAATAAAACTGAACGGAACCGACACGGCACCCGCTTTTCAAGGTGTCGTGTCGGTTACATTAGCTGCGAAGGTTGTAAATGATTGGCTCTCGTTCAAAAATCAGATATGAGCTCTCCAGCAAGGTGACTCGCATAAGGAGAGGAGCATGGCATCTCTACTTTCATGCGGAGAGTATGGCGTGGGCGAAGACCGACTCCATAGGGAGTTTCATCCTTGAGGCACTGCAAATCCCGAAGACAGAGGAAGAAATAGCCGGGGAAATCTCCGCTGAAACAGGTCACAGCTACGATGAGATATCGGACGAGGTGGCGCGCTTCCTCAGCTCCGTACTCGAAAAGGGCTTGCTCGAGGTGGAAGGCACTCTCCGTCCGCAGAAAGAGCGCGTAGCTGCAGGTGATTTGCCACGGTCCAGATCCTTGTATCTTCACCTCACCGAGAGCTGCAACCTGACCTGTAGCTATTGCTATGTCCTGGCGCAGCGGAGCCGTTCCGGCCTGAAGGCAGACCTGTCCTTCGCCCTCGCACTGTCGGCACTTCGCCAAGCCGAGGAGATGGAAATAGGCGCCGTCTTCGTTACCGGTGGGGAGCCGCTCCTTCATCCTCGCGCCCTTGATATCGTCAAATCCGCTCATACGCGCGGATTCTACGTGGCGCTCCTTACAAATGGCTTGCTGATCGACGGGCAGGCAGCGGAGCGTCTCGCCGCCTACTGTGATCAGATAACGATCAGTCTCGATTCCGCTGTGCCGAAGTTTCACGACATCCACCGCGGCCCGGGAACGCACGAGCGTGCTGTTGAAGCGATCATGCGCCTTAAGGATGCGGGCGCAAAACAGGTCATCGCAGCAGGGGTCATCACCCGCTGTAATCAGCACGAACCTTATGTTGATTTTATCACTTACTGCAAGAAGATTGGTGCTGACGGAGCCTCGCGGTCGTTGTACATCCTGCAGGGTGACGCGCGAGATGAAGGACTAAAGGTTGAATTTGCGAGTTTTCAGCGTCAGCGAGAGAAGAAGCTGGAAGAGGCCATCGCCGTGAGTGCTCTTCCCTGGGAAGGAGGAGAGATCAGCTGGCGAGACCGTTGCGGTGCAGCTTGTGGGGTGATCGCCATTGGGGTGGACGGAAACGTTTATCCGTGCCAGGGCCTCATGCGCAAGGAGTTCGCTGCTGGAAACATCGCGGACAACCCGCTTGTGGAGATCTATGCCCACTCCAAGATCCTGCGAAGAATCAGAAATATTACGGTAGAGGAAATCCCCGGCTGTCGGGACTGTGGGTTCAAATTCATCTGCGGCGGGGGCTGTCGTGCTCTGGCCTATAACGCCGATCGGTTCCTTCTGGCACCCATTCCAAAGGAGTACTGCACCTTTGCTCAGCTCGTGTCGGAACGGAAGCTGTGGGCGCAGGCCGGCGGAGACTGTAGCGAAGGCGTAAGATCTACTCAGGTCTAAGGAAGGACTGTCATGGCACGCGAAGCAGTGGACCAGACGAAACGCCAAGAGGATTGCCGCACCATGAATTCTTGCGCATGTTCCTGCATCTTTTCCCGACTAAGCGGCGAAAGCTTCGCCCAACCGGCGCAGATAATACAGCGATTCAACTGTCCAAAGGGTCAAGTCGTTTTCCAGCAAGGCATGCCGATAGAGGGCACTTATATTCTGTGCCGCGGGGCAGTGAAACTGGCCGTTCGAGCGAGAAACGGCAAGAAAACGCTGCTTAGGTTCTACAGCCCGGGCAACCTTATTGGAATTGCGCTTCCGAACGGTTCAAAAAAGCACCGTACATACGCCGAGGCAGTTGACGACTCGCGGATTGGCTTTATTGACAAAGGCGCCTTCTTCGGGTTGCTGCGGAGGAATCCTCAACTTTACCAGGGGCTCGTCCACACGTTTTCAAATGAGCTTGATTTGCTCCGGGAGAGAATAGTGGATATCTCTACCTGGATCCGTGAAGCAGCCGACGGCGTGAATTGGCTTCCTTCTAGACGGGATGCTATACTTCAGGGTATAAATATCTGAAGGAGGCATTCACCCAGGAGATAAAGCGAGGATGAGAGCCAAGATCGTGCAAGGGAGAGAACAACTTGTCAGTCATTTAAGACTTGCTTTAGGAGGGAGAATCCTCTATAGAACCGGGATTAGAGAGCGTTTGGACAAGATAAAGCTTCCCAGCCAGGGAGTTCCCGAGATTAGCGATTGGGAAGTAGCAGCAACTATGCTCGGACTTCTATGTCTGGGGAAGCCGGACTTTGATGCTGTTGCTCCCCACGCTGACGGTAGGAACCTACTGGACATCACTTGAGCTTGATCCAGCAACAGTAATCAAACTGCAGGGCGCCCACAGCAGGAGCGAGCAGTTTCATAGCGAGTTGAAGACGGACATGGATTTAGAGCGCTTACCTTCAGGAAAGTTCCAAACCAATGAGCTGATACTCCAACTGGGGATGCTGGCCTACAATATTATGAGGCTTATGGGCCAGGAGAGTCTGCAGGAGAACGATGCCCCCATTCGTAAGCGCCCGTTCCGGCGTCGGATACGCAGCGTTATGCAGGATCTGATCTATCTGGCATGTCGCGTGGTGAAGCACTCACGGCAGTGGAAATTGTCTTTCGCAAGATATTGTCCGTGGTTTACCACATGGAAACGAGTATATATGAGGATGGCAGAACCATGATGGCTGTATGCGTAACTAAGGTAGATGTTACACAACGGCAACATGAGACGGAGGTAGCTCTTCCTGGTAGAGGGGGTATTGCTTTAAAGAGAAAAAATACGGTTTTGGTTAGATTTTGGTCGCATTTCCAGTGTTTTGGAGTCTGTGCTGACGAATTTTCCTGGTAAATCGCTCCTACGCAAGGGATGAAATGGTGAATATGGGCGATCTGAGGACAGTGGGAGACCCCATCTACGGATTCAGGCAAGCGATAAGAGGTGAACATTCAGCAAGCAGGTATAGACCCAGCTGACAGCTGAACAAACGTCGAAAAATTTAATTTTTACATACTATAATCTCCGTTTTTTGGAGTGGAACCAGACAACAAGTGACTGTATAATGTCATTAATAGCGAAGAGAAAGAGAGCGGTAAGACTTGTATTTCTTTCATTTTTATCCTGGTTTTAAGGCTTTATTAGCGTCTTTGCAACGCTGCGGTAAATTGATAATTTTGCAAACACACAACCTGACAGGTGATTTAATGTTCAATAAGAAAATCGTCGTCATCGCACTGGGAGGAAATGCAATCCTCAAGCGAGGCGAGAAAGGAACAATTAAAGAGCAATTAGCAAGTGTGGAAACCACCACGCGACAACTGGCACAGATGGTCTTAAGCGGTAAGTACAAGATCGTTATCACGCACGGCAACGGCCCACAAGTAGGCAATCTGCTATTGCAAAATGAGATTGCCAAAGATGCGGTAACGCCGATGCCCCTTTATGTGTGTGGTGCTCAGACCCAAGGAATGATCGGATATATGATCCAGCAAAGTCTGGCTAACGTCCTTACCGAGCACGGACGCGGTGATATTCCGATCGCTACCATCGTCACGCAGGTAGTCGTCGATTCTACTGATTCGGCATTTACTACCCCGAGCAAGCCGATAGGACCATTCTATGCCCAGGAAGAGGCACAACGGATCAAGCAAGAGAAGGGATATCATATGAAGGAGGACGCGCGCGGCGGCTGGCGCCGCATTGTCCCCTCTCCTGATCCGATAAAGATACAAGAGCAGATAGTGATCAAACAACTTCTCGATGCGCGCACGATCGTCATCGCCTCCGGCGGCGGCGGGATACCGGTGATTGATCAGGGAGGACGACTTGCAGGGGTCGATGCTGTCATCGACAAAGACTTTGCTGCAGCACGACTGGCAGAGAATGTAGCGGCGAAGATACTCCTTATTCTCACCGATGTCGATCAGGTCAAGCTCTATTATCAGACGCCGCAAGAAAAAACACTATCGCAAGTAACTGCTGCTGAGGCTGCGGAGTATTATACTGCAGGCCATTTCGCTCCTGGATCAATGGGGCCAAAGGTATCAGCCGCTCTGCGGTTTGTCGAAGCCGGTGGGGAAAAGGCGATCATTACTTCTCTTCACAACGCATTCGCTGCGTTGGAGGGACGAGCAGGAACAACGATTACAAAAGATTAAGGAGGTTGATCAATGACAAGTACAAATTTACGCGGAAAAGATTTCATTACACTACTCGATTTCGATCGCGAGGCTCTCGATGCGATCCTTGCTACAGCGCACGACCTTAAGCAAAAGCATATTCACCGGGAACCGCATAAACTTCTCGATGCACAGACACTCTTCATGCTCTTTTACAACACATCGCTGCGCACCCGTAATTCATTTGAAGCAGGAATGACCCAATTAGGTGGCCACGCTCATTTTCTCCAGCCAGGAGCGGTATACACTCCGGCGTTGAAAGGGGAAGAGCGAGCGTACTCCACTGAGCGGATCAGTGACGTGGCCCGTGTCCTTGCCGAGATGGGCGATGCCATAGCGATCCGTATCTACGGCAAGCCGACCGGCTGGAGTTATGGCAAAGGGAACCGGATCGTCAAAGAGTTCGCTGCGTGGTCGCATATTCCCGTCATCAACATGGAATGCGATATGTTCCATCCCTGTCAAGCTGTAGCCGATATAATGACGATGCAAGAGAAATTGGGGAATGATCTGAAAGGGAAAAAGTTCGTCATGTCATGGGCTTACTCAGCAAGTGTGGAAAAACCGCTTGCCGTACCGCAAAGCGCGATCCTCAGCGCAGCAATGATGGGAATGGAGGTTGTCCTCGCTCATCCCACAGGATTGGACCTTGACCCAATGATCATTGCCGAGACGAAAGAGAGAGCAGTGCGCCACGGTGGATCATTCGAAATTTGCCATGACATGGACGAGGCGTTCAAAGATGCCGCTGTTGTCTATCCGAAAGCATGGACAGTTCAGCCAATCGATGGAACGCCGGTTGACTTTGACAAAGCAAATGCGATATTCCAAGCTAATAAAGACTGGATTTGCACTGCAGAGAAGATGGCGCTGACTGATGATGCTATTTATATGCACTGCCTGCCGGCAGACCGTGGTATGGAGGTCACTGACGAGGTGATCGATGGTCCCAGTTCAGTCGTGATCAATGAGGCGGCCAATCGGCTCCACGGCCAGAAAGGAATCATGGCTCTCATCATGGCACGGTAAGGAGGCAGCGATGAGTTGGTTCGACTTATTCGGCAAAGACCTGATCAGTATCAAAGATTGGACAAAAAATGAGTTGGATATCGTCTTGCGTGTAACCGATCAGATCAAAGGACGATACTACAGCGGGGCGTTGACACCGCATCTAAACTACAAAACATTTCTGATGCTCTTTTTCAACACCTCGACGCGGACGCGTCAGTCATTTGAAACTGCGATGACTCAACTCGGTGGCCATTCTCAATTCATCGATGCAGCCACACTGCGGATTTCACTGCAGAAGAAGCCGGGAGCAGGAGAGACGATCGCTGATACCGCTAAAGTGATGGATCGTTATTGTGATGGAATCGGAATCCGCCTGTTGGAAGATAAAGTCTCTGCTTATGGCGAAGGGACGAAGATTCTGTATGAATTCGCCCGTTACACCAAAGTGCCGGTGATCAATATGGCATCGGACGTCTACCATCCATGCCAAGCGCTCACTGACCTGTATACGATGCAGGAACGAGTAGGTGATCTGCGCGGCAAGAGATTGGCCATCACATGGGCCTATTCACCGTGGGTCCGCTCATGGGGATCGATCCAATCAACGGCGATGATCGCGGCTCGCTATGGAATGGAGGTCGTCCTCGCTCATCCGCAAGGGTATGGTCTTGACCCTGATGTGATCGCACTGACCGAAGAATATGCCCGCCAGGGAGGAGGATCATTCACGATCACGCATGAGATGGAGCGAGCAGTTAACGGTGCAACGGTCGTCTACCCCCGTGGGTGGATGTCGCCGCAGCGGTATGAGATCGGCAAAGAAGCGGAAATAGAGATGGCCGGAAAGTACAAAGACTGGATCTATACCGCAAAACAGCAGCAAAAGTATGGACATCCCGGTTACTTTCTGCACTGTATGCCGATCGACCGTGGTCATGAAGCAGACGACGAAGTCTGCGACAACTTACTCTCACTCGTATATGACCAAGCAGAGAACCGTCTCCATGTACAGAAAGCGATATTGACGTTGACGATGAGAGGGCGGCTGTAGTGCAAACACCGATAGTAGTCGGTCAAGAAGTGGTTCGCCTCGATGCAGAAGACAAGGTGCGCGGTAAAGCGAAATTCGCTGACGATCTCATCTTCTCTTCGATGCTTTACGGTAGCGTGATCCGCAGTACGCGTCCTCATGCTCGCGTGAAGAATGTCGATCTTAAGGCAGTTACCTCTTATCCTGACGTTCTCTGCACTGTTATGTCCGATGAGATTCCAGGCGACAATATTGTCCATGTAATCTATGATGACCAGCCGGTATTGGCAGCGGAGATCGTCCGCTATATCGGAGAACCGATCGCTCTTGTTGCTGCTACTGACCGACGCAGCGCACAAGCGGCGGCATGCCGCGCCGTTATCGAGTACATCGATCAGCCAGCTGTCTTTGAACCCCACCATGCCTTGAAGCCGGAAGCACCGCGTATTGCTCAACCTGCAGCCAGCGAGAACGGCAATCTGTTCAACCACATGCGTGTCCGTAAGGGGGAGATCGACCGCGGTTTTGCCGCAGCCGACGTGATCGTTGAAGGGGAGTATCATGTCGGTTACCATGAGCATCTTTACCTGGAGACGCAAGGGATGATCGCTGTGCCGGAAGGAGGGAGCGGAATCGCTCTCTACGGTTCGCTCCAATGTCCGTTCTATGTTCAGGCAGCAGTGGCCCAAGTACTCGGTCTACCCCTCGCCAAAGTGAGGGTGATCGCCACAGCGATCGGCGGGGCATTCGGCGGCAAAGAGGATATTCCATCGCAAATCGGCGCGCTGGCCGCGCTCCTGGCATTAAAGAGTAACCGTCCGGTAAAGATCGTCTATGAACGCGAAGAAGATATCACCACCACCAGTAAACGCCACCCAGCAACGCTTATCTGCCGGACCGGCGCCAAGCGTGACGGCACGTTGACAGCAGTGGAGATGGAATTCTTCTACAATGCCGGCGCTTACCAGACTCTCTCTTCTGCAGTGCTGTGGCGGGCAATTATCCATGCTTGCGGTCCGTACCGTGTGCCGCATGTTAAGATCGATGGCTACTCTGTTGCTACCAATACAGTCCCTTGTGGTGCGTTTCGCGGCTTCGGCAGTCCGCAAGTTATCTTTGCGCAAGAATCACAGATCGACCGTCTTGCCGACCAGCTGAAAATCGATCGAATGGAGATCCGCAAACGGAACGGACTGGTAATTGGTGATAAGACAGCCACAGGGCAGATATTGCATGAGAGTGTCGGCTTACAAACGACGATCGATCGGGCGGGCGACCTCGTAAAGTGGTCGGATCGCCTTACGGCCATACGGAAATTCAATTCCTCCCAACGCGCTAAGCGGCGCGGCATCGGCATCTCCACTGTGATGTACGGAGTAGGTATGGGCGCTAAAGCGCCGATGCTGGAAAAGGCCGGCGCGTATATCAAACTCGAACCAGATGGCTCGATTAGTGTTGCGGTCGGCAATACAGAGATGGGGCAAGGGGCGATGACCGTCCTTGCTCAGATCGCTGCCGAGACGATGGAAGTGGGGATCGAGCGGGTGCAGCTCGTTCCGGTGGACAGCTCGCGCGTCCCAGACAGTGGACCGACTGTTGCTTCACGCACCACAACGATCGCTGGGATGGCAATCATTGATGCAGGGCAAAGACTACGCCGGCGCATAAGCGCGATTGCCGATGAACTCGATATCAATACTGAAGAAGAGCTCCCAGCGCGAATCAATGAGATTGCGCGCCATATGTGGATGAAGAATATCGATATGGGCGCTGGGGGATGGACCGAAGGCAAACCGGTCAATTGGCAGATGGAAGAAGGTTGCGGCGATGCCTACTTTGTATATTCTTACGCCACTCATATTGCAGAGGTGGAAGTTGATCTCATCACCGGCGCAACTTCGGTGCAACGGTTTATCGCTGTCCATGACTCAGGGAAGATAATCAACCCGCAGACCGCAGCCGGACAGGTAGAGGGAGGGATCGCTCAGGGAATCGGCTATGTCCTCACAGAGGAGATGATCAGTAGTGAAGGGAAGATCTTAGCTGATGGGCTGACGACATATCGGATCCCTACTATCGCTGATATACCACCGGCAGTCGTTGTCGAATTTGTTGAGGATTATTACCCTGCTGGGCCGTTCGGTGCGAAGGGGTTGGGAGAAGTTCCTCTTATGGCCTCCCATGC
>CAYSQQ010000012.1:0-13913 GCA_964433275.1 uncultured Thermotogae bacterium | reverse complement strand
TTCAGGCCATACTCCAGTAAAAAGACTAATTATTAGAGGCACACTTGAAAATAAAAGAAGCGCTCCAATCATCCAAATCCGACCTTCTTTGTGAAGTTTATTTTGATAAATTTTGTCCATGTTATCTTACCCCCGCACCCCCTGTGGTAAACAGCACCTGGGTACTCGATCCTCAGAGGTCTGGCCATGAACGCAGTATAGCAGGAACTAGTGTTGGATTGCAAGACTTGACCCCATTGATTGCCGACTGATGCCTGTCGACTGACGACTAACGCTTGATGACGCGTTTATCCTGCACGCGGCGGGTGATTCCTTGATCATCAAAATACTGTAAAAGCGGAAGAGCGTGCTTGCGGGTGGCGCCGATTGCGTCGCGAAATTCACCGACAGTGATCGTCTCAGATCGATGCGCAGCGAGTACTTGCTCGGCTTTGCGCACTGCCTGGCAATGGAGAATAACTCCTTCGGGGAGTCTAATCAGCCTTCCACTTTCTAAGAGCGAGGCGAGCATCGTCTCTGCTATATCTTTTTCGGCTTTGATAATTTTCATCACGGCAGCTAAATCGGCTGGTGGCTGAAACATGCTGTTACTGTACAGATAATCGAGGGCATTGCGTACTTCTGTCTGCTGGGGGGTGAAGTGTGGCTGATGATCGGTCAAAGCAATTCGCACGTCGCTGCGCTGGAGTGTCTGTTCATTTGTCAGTTCGACGATCGCTCGTTCCAATAGTGGTTCTTCTACCCTTATCTGCGCCCTAAGCACGCTCAGGTCCATGTATATGCGCGTCGGCGCTTGAGCATGGTAATCCTGCACATCGGTTAGGATCTTCTCTTTAAGTCGGTCCATTTGGCAGCGATGGAAGACTTTATCCGAACTGATCGGGATCGTCGCAATAGTCGCCAGAATTTCTGTTAGTTCTGCAACAGAAAGCGCTGTTCGCTGCATTAATTCGTGCAATGAAAAGGCTCTGGAACTAAGGAGCAATAGTTCTTCGACCAGGCGGCGCGGTGATCGCTCTTCATAGAGGTTAAGCTCGGTGATAACCTTTTGATCGAACCGTCGGTGAGAAACGGGCTGTGGATTGAGAACTACGCCGCTGCCGAGCACTTGTGGCGGAGAATAGCAGCGCACGATGAATCGATCTCCTGTGCGGGCAGCGAAGGATTCTTCCAGTTTGAATTGTACTAAACCTTCTGTCTTTGCGGTAAGTTTCTCTTGATCGAGCAGGATGACGCGACCGATCAACTCATCGGTTCCCAGATGGAGACGGATCCGCATTCGGTTTTTTATCCCGCGAGTATTGCCGAGTGGAGATATGCGGAGACGGGCATCGAGAAGGCGCGATGGCGCAAGATGTCCCGGTATTGTGAGGATATTTCCTCTCTTCAGCGCCGATACTTTGACTTTTGTCAACGCTATGCCCACCCGTGCTCCTGCGGCGACAGAATCGACCGACTGGGAGTGTGTCTCGATGCGCCGTATCCGCGCGACAGTTTGTTGTGGAAGGATCTCCACTTGATCGCCGACTTGCAGTCTGCCGCTGATCAGAGTACCGGTAACGACAGTGCCGAATCCGGCGATCGTAAAGACACGATCGATCGGCAAAAAGGGAGCAAGATCACTTCGCTTGGGAGGAATGTCGCTCGTCATCTGCGCAATTTGACTTTTGAGTTCTTCTATTCCCGCCCCCATACGGGCCGAGACCGCTTGTCGCGGGGCAGTGACAAGGCAAGTATCAGACAACTCTTCCTCGATCTCTTCGTAGACGAGTTCCAATTCTTCTTCATCGACCAGATCGGTTTTAGTGATAACGATAATTCCGTGTGAGATCTCTAATAGATCGATGATTCGCAGATGTTCCCGCGTCTGCGCCATCACCCCTTCATCAGCAGCGATGACCAACAAAACAAGATCGATCGCACCGATACCGGCAAGCATATTTTTAATAAAATGCTCATGGCCCGGCACGTCGATGATCTCTGCGCAATCACCGTTTGGCAGGTTGAGAAAGGCGAACCCGAGGTCGATCGACATCTCGCGTTCTTTCTCCTCTTTTAAGCGGTCGGTGTCAATTCCAGTGAGCGCGCCGATCAATGCTGTTTTGCCATGGTCAACGTGTCCAGCCGTTGCGATAATGATGTTCATATTAGCGATTAGCGATCAACAGGCAGGTATCACCTGATCACGGAAGACTGCCGATTAGACAGATTGCAAATTCTTTCAACGATTACGCCATGGTCCTCAATGCGGAGAGTGCGAAGATCGATCAGTAACTTGTCGCTGCTGATACGGGTAAAGATGGCTGGATCGCCCATTCGTAATTGCACTGCAACCTGCTCAACGTTAAGGTGGAAAAATTCGATCGCCACCAACATAGTGGGTATCTCCTCGCCAGGCAAGGATCCACCACCCACCTGGGATGCGCCATCCTGCAGTTCTACATTTGCCTCGCGCTTTAATGGTATTTCCAACGCCGCAGCAAGCGCCTCTGCTGCCCGTTTTATCTCTGATAATGGACGTAACGCCATCTCCCATATTGGTAATTCAGTCAGCTTGCCGTTCAGATAGCTGCGTAATGTCGCTTGCAAAGCAGCAAGGCGGAGTTTATCGACCCGTAACGCCCGTGTCAATGGATTCTGTTTCAATTTTGTGATCAGGGCGCGTTTGCCGACGATGATCCCTCCTTGCGGTCCGCCGACCAGCTTATCAGCGCTGAATGTAACAAGATCAGCGCCGGCAGCGATGCTCGCTTGTGCTGTCGGCTCGCTTCCTAGATCATATTTTGTCAGATCGAAGAGCGCACCACTGCCGATATCGTCGACGACCAACAGCTTGTGCGCTGCTGCCAGATCGACCATTTCGATGAGCGAGGCTTCAGCGACAAAGCCGACCAGCTTGAAATTACTTGTATGGACTTTAAGAAGGATTGACGTTTCGGGTGTTATCGCCTGCTCGTAATCACTGCCGTAAGTACGATTGGTCGTCCCTACTTCGATAAGCTTGGCTCCGCCGGCACGCATCACATCCGGCAGGCGGAACGATCCGCCGATCTCTACCAACTGGCCGCGGGAGACGATCACCTCGCGATCTTGCGCAAATGTGCTGAGGATCAACAGCACCGCTGCTGCATTATTATTGACGACCAATCCTGCTTCTGCACCGGTCAGCGCCACGAGCAGTTCCGCGACATGGAGATCACGTGATCCCCGCCTTCCGCTGTGGCGATCAATCTCTAACGTGCAGTAACCGGATAGCTCTTCCACCTTTTGTATCGCGTTAACAGAGAGCGGCGCCCGGCCCAATCCTGTATGAAGGATGATTCCTGTGCCGTTGATTACCCGCTGCAGTGATCGTTCTTCGAATTGCGCAGCGACGAGTTGCGCGAGATGATCGAGTGAAAGATCGAGCTTCTCCAACTCGTCATCGGGCAAGCTGCGTAATCTTTCTAACATGGAACGAATCAGGCGCAGCACGATTTCACGTGCCACGCCTGTTTCAATCAATGATCGAATTAAGCAATGATTCAGCAGTTTATCCACTGCGGGAATAGCACGGCGTAATTGATCTTTAGTACACATAAACGTCAGCTCTTCTTGCGATATTTAGAAAGAGCAGTTTCCAGCTCCTGAGGATCGATGACCATCGCCATCATCTCCAGATGCTCTTTATAGAGATCTTCAGAGATCTCCGCTCTGATCGCCGGTTCAAGAACATGATAGACAGGGAGTCCCAACGAGACTCCGGCTAATGGACCTGCGTAACTTGGATCGCCTTCGGTAACTGTTTCTGCAACGAGTTCCGCTCCTTCAATATCAGGAGTTCCGATGATCATCATCAGATTGTCGGCCCCGTGCTCTTCAACGAGTTTCTTTACCGTGGCTTGATATTCCTGGTCCATCGCCCCTGCCGCTGTTCAAACGAAACACTCAGTGATCTGATAGATAACATCAGCTCCTGCTGCTTCCAAACATGCGGCTATCGATGGTCCCTGAATTCCATCACGTTCGCCATAGGCGATAACTTTCACGCCGTTTAGCATTTTCCACCTCCTTGTGAAAGATTTTCTATCCATAAGTGAACAGGCTGGGGCGGCGTTCTTCGCTTAGTCTTTGCCGGAATTCTTTTCCAGCAGGAACGAGACGCCATCAGCCAAATGGGTCATCCTTCCCAAGAAGAGACTTCCTTTGGCAGCAAAGAGCGTGTTATTGATCTTACCATCGGTGATCAGCTTGAGAGCGTGACCTAAGTAGGGAACTGCTGATGCGATATGGCCTTGCGTGGGAGAGAAGCCGGGCATTCCTCGCGATTTGATGAATTCCGGTAGTTCGTCACGGCCTATCTCATTGCGCATCGCAGCCATCGCCGCGATCGTCTTGTAGTTGGTAAGAGGGACATTCCCACTGCCCATCGGCAGCGTTACTTCCGGGTTATGTAGTTCTACTGCATATTTATCTACGTCTGTCATCTTCATTCCCAGCTTTTGCAGGGGTTTGATGACGAGTACGTCGTAAATAGCTTGCGCTGTCGCTCCGGCGCTGATATCATGCTTTCCTGTACACGCCAGGTTGACAACCGGGCTGGCGCCATCGTCTGTGCTCAGCAAGATAGCGATCCCTCCTAACACATCTTCTAAAATCGGCATATTATGCTTCATATGGCCCTGGAACTTCATTCCTATTTTGCTGAACGATCCGCCTCCGACAACGATGATCTCGTTGAACAGACCAGCTGAGATAAGTGCGGCGCCATGGATAATCGCCAATACCGTGCCAGCACAGAACGACTTTATATCGCATCCGCTGGCGTTTACGCAATGGGCTTCTTCGCCGATCGCTTTGGCCATATTACCGCCGCCGCGATTATAGCGATCACCGACCGCCTCTTCGGAACAACTCAGCAGGTAATCGATCTTTTCTGGTTCTATTGCGCTATTACGCACCAAGTGTCGAGTGACGAGCACCCCAGTGACTTTGGTGAGCAAGTTCTCCAGCATTACATGCGCAGTGAGTGTTGCGTCGTGCTCATGCGCCCGGTTAACGCATCCCACCAGTTCCCCATTGTGGTACAGGGGGAGTGATTCCTCTTTCTCTACCTTCGCTGCAATCTTCTCTTGCGGCGTTCCTTCTCCCAACTGCTCTCTATCTTCAGCAGTGATCAATGGATGCGCAGTTAACCGCCCGTTAAGAGCAGCGACAAATGGAGGTGAAAGATCGATTAAATCAAACTTGTCCCATATCTTCATTATTCCGTACAGCTCGTCTTGGGGCATGATTTCACCGAACGGTCCGTAGCGTAATTTATCACGGAGAAGATTCTCATGCCACGGTTCTTGCAAATCAGCGAAGTCATCAGGAGATATATTGCCGATAAAGACCTGGTTCGGTGGGTAAGCGACCGTATCATCGAAGCTACGCAGATGTTTCTCCAACCCGGCAAGCTCTGTCCGTCCGGCAGCGATCTCACGTACCGGTTTAGAACCGTAACGGACCAAATCAGGTGCATGAGCAAGAATATAGGTTGCCTGTTTGATTACTACTTTCGGGCCTGTCACTCTTGCTCCTCCTTAAATACTTTCTGCTCAGTTACCTTGGTCTGCAATGCCGCAAGCGCTCTTTTTACCAACCCCATACGCAAGTCTTTCTCTTCTTCAGGCGACAGATCAGGGTTACCCAATGGATGAGGAATAGCAATCGTCGGGATGATGCGATTCGCTCCGACTGTCAATGAAATGGGGACGATTGTACACATATGGACTACCGGCATACCGGCCCGATCGATCTCTTTGGCCAGCGTTGCACCGCAACGCGTACAGGTTCCTCAAGTGGATGTGAGAATTACCGCTGATACAGCCGCGTCTTTCAGCCGCGTAGCGATCTCTGCGCCAAATTTCTTCGCATTAGCAACAGAGGTTCCATTTCCCACTGTTGCGTAATATAGCTCGTGCAGCTTACCAATAACCCCTTCCTGTTCCAGCTGCCGCAGCACATCAATCGGAAGAACACGATTAGGATCTTCATTGGCATAGACTGGATCATAACCGCCATGCGCTGTCTCATGGCTGGCATCGGTCAATTTATCCAGTCCGACAAGCGAGTATTCACCGAATTTGGAGGCGCTCGATGACTCAATCCGATCCGGATTCCCTTTCGGAACGATGCCGCCTGAAGTCACGACAGCAATCGTATTATCTTTTAAATCAATCACTGGCGGGCTTGCCGTTACGCGATCGAAAGAAGGAAGTGGATATTCCGTTTCATACGGCTTTCCAGCAAGTTTACGCAGCAGCATATCGACAGCGCGCACTGCGCCGATCTTGTCAGCAAAGTAATTCTCCCGTATGCCGCGTGGAAAATATCCCTCCTCCTCCGGTGTGCCGATCTCTTCATCATTGACTAACTTGAGCGCCAGTTGAACTATCGCGGTCAGTGCGTCTTTCATTTTGGCAGCAGAATTCGCTGTTTCGATGATATATAGACCACGTCCAATCTCGATACCGGGGTTCTCTTTGAACATTCCGGTTATGACCGGAATAGAAAGTTTCTCAGCGACTGCCTGGCAAGCGCTGCTGCACGCAATGCCGTATCGACCAGCATTAAACGCTGGTCCAGCGATAAAGATATCCGGCTTATATTCAGCTACCATATCGGCGATCTCCGCGCTGACAACCTCGCTCTTTTCCGCATAGTAATTGTCACCACAGAAGACAGTAGCAACGACTTTTGCCTGATCACCGAGTAATTTTTGTAGCAACATTCCTGGACCTATCACCCCTTCTTTGCTTTCCGGCGATACATGGGCCTTATCTTCAGCGCCGATCTGGGCGAAAAACTGGTTGATATAGTGTACGACACGAATCTTAGTCATCTTTTCCTCCTGTTTAGCGTGCACGAGCGGCCATCCGGTTAAACCCAAGCTGGCAGGTTGCCCCCATCACGACTTGCAATTCTACTGCGACGCTGCCATCCGGTTTTAACCCGCCAGCAAACCCGCCGGCGATCACTTCTACCGGCTCTAAATGACCGATAACGCGTTCCATTGATGGTAACTCCAGCATCATATTGGCATTGCCAACACTGACCACTGCTGTCGCCTCTTTCGTTCCATCGGCAAGAGACTGCGAAAGCCCATCACTGCCGGCATATTCGTCGGTGATCAATACTGTCTTTACTCCCAACTTTTCAATTTTCTGGCAGAGCATCATTAAATCAGTATCAGGATTGCCGAATCCTTCTTCTGTAATCACTGCGCCATCGACTCCGAGGAGGTCGACCAGCTTCGCTGCGTATTCAGCGGAACGTTCTTTATCAGCAAGGCGCACATTGACATTGGAAGTTACTATTCCAACAAAATTCAGATCTTTCCCATTGCGACGATATAGATCCTCGACCACCGGGTCATTTTGATGATGGTAGGTGGTATGCTTATCACATGCGGAAACACAGTTTCCACTCACAATCGCTCCGTCCATTCCCTCATTTGGATGAATTAACGTGGGCAAGATCTGCTTGACATCGACTCCGTAGAGATATGTGTCATGGAGCAGCCCTTCGGAAAGGAGCATCTTTACATAGACAACTTTAGGTAATTTATCTGTCAAAGAAGTAATCGGAGCGAGAGAATAGACAGTAGTCTCATCAGGAGTGTAGTCTTTGCCTGCCTGCCCGAGATAGGCAGCAGCCCGTAATCCGGCTAACCGCAGCGCCGCTTCATGTTCATGTCTTGCTATTCCCTCTTTGGGTTCTAAGACAAGCACAATATTATTCAATTGGGAGAACGGAGAGTAGTCCGCTGCCGGACCGCTCATATCGATCAACCCTTCCTGAAACCCGGCGATTCGCCCACATGTCACCACAGCAGCGCCTTTGAGCACATGCGTTCGTCCACTGCCGACCTGTTTGACGTCACTGAGAAGACCAGGGAAGATATCGCCTGTACCATCAACCTTTACACGTGGTTCAACGACATCTTTGACCGGAATGATCCGCAGCGACTCGCCAGGCAGGGCAAGTTGAACCTCGATTGAGTCTATCCGTTCATCGACTGCGACATGCGAAATGAGCTCATCGCGATTGATGTAGAGAGTTTTATCTTCCACTTTGGTCTGTGAACCGAAATCAATCGTATTGATGGTAATTTTTCCAAGTACCAGTTCCATTCGCTATCCACCTCCGCAAGATTTAAGGGGTTCTTCGGAAACGACTTTCTTTAACTGTTCTTCGATCGCTTCAGCAGTAACTTCCTCACCTGTTATAGTGAAGAGCACTTCACCATCTTTATAGATCCAGAAAGCGGGTAGGCGAAGCATTTTGATGCGACTGAGTTCGATCGCCAACCGGCGATTTTTTGAGCAATCAAGCGCGGCAAACTTCACCTTGCCGGCGTATTTTTGGGCCAAAGCTTCGACAATTGGCATCAGATCAGTGCACTTATCACACCGCGGCCCCCAAAAATCGACCATCACCGGCAAGTCAGCCTGCAAAACCTCTTGCTCGTAGTTATCTTTGTTTAGTTCTAATAAATTTGCCATCGTTCCTCCTCCGGTTTAATTTAGTTACCCCTCAATCGTAAACCAGTTGGGGTACTACCAGCTCCCCTGTCCGTTTACCTGAGAGATTCTCCTGGCTGGTGGGCCAGGATTGCCCCTTCGGTGGCCTGATGGCAGGCTCTCTCCAGCGAATTTATCTGCGCTACAGTCCTTTTGCCTGAGAGTTTATCCCCTTCGGCGCCAATGTATAGTCTCTCCTGTAGCGAGCATATTTTATCCTATTCTATCTGGCCAGTCAACCGACAGATTTATTTTCGGGTTCGCACGCCTTAAGTTCAGGCAGCTTAAGAGAACAGACAAGCCGCTGTTACTCGATATTGAAGTCTGGCTGCTGCCGGTTGTTAAATGTCAAATACAGGCTTATTTCTTTCTCGCTTTCCGCAAGTATGCCCGCCAATTTCGGCGCCGGTTTTTTCTCATTGGTTGGCAGTCCCTTGATCACTGAAATAGGTGGCGAGAGCGATAGAAGTATTCACCGGCCGAAACAAGAGCAAGCGTCACCGCAAGAATAAGAAAGGCGAAGATTATCTCTTCGCTGATGCCGAAAAGATCTCTATGTTGAGAGATAAGCACAATCAGGATCAGTCCGATCTGCGAATGTGTCTTTAACTTGCCGAGTATACTTGCCGGAATAACTTTCCTCTCTGAAATGGCCATGATGCGCAACCCGGTGACGATAAACTCGCGCGAGATGATCACCACTACTGGGATAGCAGTCAATGCTCCAATGTGAACGAGTGTAATGAGCGCCGCAGTAATAAGTAACTTGTCAGCGATTGGGTCGGCGAATGCACCGAAAGTCGTTGTCTGGCCCAGTTCACGGGCGAGATAGCCATCAATGACATCGGAGATTGCAGCGAGAGAAAAGAGCACCATAGCCAATATCGTTCCCAACCAGGTTTCCCACAAAACAAGCGCCATTAAGATTGGTATGCTTGCAATCCGGGCAAGAGTTATCTTGTTAGGAATATTCAGCCACATAGAAGTCCTCGCAGTCTGATCAATGATCTCTAAATGTACTGGAGAAGATATCCTGTTGTCAAATCTTTGCCGATCGATTAGAATCTTCTGATCATAATTAGGGGAGGAAAGATGTCACGCACAAATAAAGATCGATTGATCAAACAAGCAGTGGGAGGAGAAATCACCAATCCCATTTTCCGTGCCGGTGGGTATCGAATTACACATGATGGCCAACCGGTTGTTCTACCCTCTGTGGGGAGTATCACTTACAATGTCCGCGTCGGTGATCGCGCCGTGGGATGGGTAGGCGACCATATCGAACCAGGGGTAAGCATCAGGAATCTCAGCAAAGATAAGAATCTTCCAGATGCGAATATCGGCCTAAATTTCCTCGCTTGTGTGGGGAATGAAGCGGAAATAATAGCGGGCAAAGCCAACGGGGAGAAAGGGGTTGTGATTGGAAAACACGGCGGGATCGAACATGTAATCATCGATTTTCCGTCTGATGTCTTAGAAAAACTACGGATCGCCGATAAGATCATGATCAAGGCGTTCGGCATCGGCCTGAAGCTTGTTGATTATCCAACGGTCAAAGTTATGAACCTTGCACCTGCTTTTCTGGAAAAGATCGATATCACTTATGGAGAGCAAATTGTCGTTCCGGTGACGCATCGTGTTCCTGCCCAACTTATGGGTTCAGGTTTGGGATCTGCCACCTGCTACCACGGAGATTACGACATTCAACTATTTGATAAGGGGACGGTCGAAGAGTACGGACTGGATGATCTTCGATTGGGCGATCTCGTTGCTATATTGGATACCGACCACTCTTTCGGCCGTGTTTACAAACAAGGATCGCTATCGGTGGGGATCATCGTTCACAGCGACTGTGTGACGAGCGGCCACGGGCCAGGCGTCACCACCTTATTCACCTGTAACGATGGAACGCTCGATATACGGATTGATTCTGCGGCCAATATCGCGGATATCCTGAAACTGCGTGCTGCTGGCTAATCGATAATTTCTATTTGTATCCTTATCGACTATTTTTCCAGCGGGAAGACGACGATCGGAATGGTAACCAACAGAATCACACTTCCGGCGATAAACGTCGCCAAGAAGCCGATGCTCTCTGCTAATGTTCCTCCGATAATCGCACCGATGATCCACCCTCCGCCCGCAAGTGCATTGAAGACTCCTAGTGCCTGTCCTTTTGTCTCTCCATGTGCCAGTCGCGAGACGAGCGCTGTCGAAGCAACATTGAAAAAAGCCCAACTACTTCCAGTGAAAATAAATAGAATGACGAGCAGCCCTATTTGCTGCAGGGGGGAATCTATCAGGACCAGAAGATAGAATAGAGGAAAGACGAGGATCCTGCTTATCAAAACAAGAAGTTGTATCATGCGGTTTCCTATTCGGCGCAGCGCCGATCCAATGACGTAGTAGAGCACCGCACTGGCAAGCGCAGGAACAAGATTGATCGAGAAGATCATTGCACTGCTGAATCCTAATTCACGCTGGAAAAAGACAGGTAAAGGCACAAAGATGACGGCAAATCCGGTAAAAATCAAGAGAACAGCGTAAAAATACAGTGTAAGTCCTCTGCCGAAAATATTACTACCGCGCAGGTACGATGCAACCGCTTTCCATGATAGAAGATGATAAAGATGACTGGGAGCGTAGCGAAACTTCTCCACTAATCGACTGCCACGCGTTGTCATCAAGCTGAAGAAACGGCGGGCAGTGACTTTATCTCTTTTCTCGCTGATGTATGCCGATGCAATAGCAGCGGCAACAAAGGAAAGACTGCCAAGGACGATAAATAGACTGCGCAGCGCTATTACTTCTCCGAAGTGGGGGGTAAAGAGGGTCGTCCATATCGTGCCGAGGAGAAGACCGAAGACCCAACCAAATCCTGTAAAGCGGTTAAATTTACTTATCGCTTCTTCCCATTGCAGGCGATCGAGCTGTTCGATCACCAGCGGAATCGACACCGGCACTCCCGCCATCCAGAAGAAATTGAAAATAGCATTGAGAAGTAGGATATGACGAATATTATCTGCTGCAGCCAGAAAGAACAACATCACTGCGCCCCCTAAAAAACCGAGCAGAATGAATGGCTTCCGCCGCTTGAGGCGATCAGAAAGTCGTCCCCAGAAAATACTGCCAAAGACGCCGACAAGACTGGTTACACCTGCAACCAATCCAACATCTTTGACTCCACCATCAAGGACAGCGATGATGAACAGCGGTATGAGCAGAGAATTTCCACCCATTGCTACATTGCCCAATAAAAAAGAAAATTGCCAATTAAGTTTCATTGCTCTTGCTAACTAACCCACCTTTGAATTTCAACTTCTCTATCTGTACGTTTTTTTAATCGCTGCAGTTTATCCCAAAAGAAAAATTTTTCCACTCTGTTTTTTGGATGTCCGGCAAAACTTCAACAGCCCCTTGCAATGCGATGAAGAACAAACCTGATCTCATATGAGACAAAGCCGTGACAACCCCCCACAAGTAAATCCAGCGGCTTCTTAAGTTCATCGCCCCGACCATTTCCCTGAAGGCTCTGCCCCCGGGAGGTGTAATAAGCCTAACTTGGAGGGTAATAAGTCCAACGTATTATTACACCTCCCCGAGCCGTTGAATGTTCTTTGCATCAACTACTCCCCTCATTGCCTCATTGTATCACAAGCAGCGGTGTTTGTTAAGTGCTTTGCCCCGCGGCTTTCTGTATCCCCGTGGATGAATCCAGGGGTCTTAGAAAGCCCAGACCGCAATAAAGTGACTTTTCCTGTTCCAATAGCGTAAAATAGATCGAATACTGGAACAAGGAGCTGACGCAATGAATAACACACGCACCAAGATTGTATGCACGATTGGTCCTTCTTCGCGCGATGAGACGACATTGCGGGAGTTAATCCGTGCGGGGATGGATGTGGCGCGAATTAACTTCTCACACGGGACAAAAGCAGAGCACGCAAAGGATATCGCTGCGATCAGACGCATCACAAAAAAAGAGGACCTTCCTGTTGCAATCATGGCTGACCTTCAGGGGCCTAAGCTTCGTATCGGAATGATTGATCCTGAGCCGCTCGTTCTGAAAGAAGGTGATTTGATCATCCTCACCTCCTGTCCGGCAACTGGCAAGGATAACAGGATACACCTCCCCCACCCGGAACTGATCAGTGATGTTCGCGTCGGTGATCGGCTCTACCTTGACGACGGTACTTTCGAACTTCGCGTCGAAAAGAAACACGCTGACGAGTTCGTCTGCAAAGTCATCGTGGGAGGCAACCTCTGTTCCCGTAAGGGGATCGTTGTCCCGCGCAACACACCGCTCGATAGATCACAGAGCTCTGCCATCACCCCCAAAGACAGGGCGGATACCCTTTTCGCACTTAAACACGGTGTTGATTTTATTGCTCTCTCGTTCGTGCGCAGCGCGCGTGACATCGAGGCGCTCCGCATGCTAATCGATCATGAGAACGACAAAAAGAATGATATAGCGATCGTAGCCAAGATCGAAAAACGCGCCGCATTGGATGATTTTGACGCTATCCTTGCCGCAGCAGATGGAGTGATGGTGGCACGCGGGGACCTGGGAGTGGAGGTTTCGGTCGAGAAGGTCCCGTTTTATCAGAAGGAGATTATCCGTAAGTGTAACGCTGTAGGAAAACCAGTGATCACCGCTACCCAGATGTTACAATCGATGATCACCAACTCCAGTCCCACCCGCGCGGAAACGAGTGACGTAGCAAATGCGATCCTCGATGGGACCGACGCCGTGATGCTCTCCGGAGAGACCGCAGTGGGATGTTACCCGGTCGATGCGGTTGTGATGATGGCGAAGATTTCCGCTATTGTCGAAGAGAAGATGCTCTGCTGGGTGGATACGGTGAGTTTTGCCGAGCTCGAGCGTACACAGCCGATTACAGATGCAATCAGCGATGCAACTGTAATGATCGCCAGGAATCTCGGCGCGCGGCTGATCGTCACCTCTACCTGGAGCGGATACACAGCTCAACAAGTGGCAAGAGAGCGACCCCGAGAACCGATTCTTGCCTTAACCTCTAACGCAACGACCTATCGCCGGTTGGCGTTGACATGGGGAGTGACTCCAGTGCTGCTGGCGCCATACCAGAACATCGACGAGATGTTTGTAACGATAAATAATACCTTATTCCAACTGGATTTAGCCGAACCAGGTGATCTCGTCGTTGTCACTGGTGGAGTTCCGCTGGGCGGCGGAGGGCGGACCAATTTCCTGAAAGTGCATCAGTTGTAATATCAATATCCGGAGTAGTTATTCAATATGTAGTCGGGCTCGTCCCTGAGCCCGACCTTGAGGTAAAAATCTACCATAAGGAGTTGACACTGTATTGGAGCGCGACTTGGAGTACA
>CAYSQQ010000011.1:0-14019 GCA_964433275.1 uncultured Thermotogae bacterium | reverse complement strand
CGCTTGTTTTTGGACATACCGCGGTAGGTAAATTCAGTCCCGTTATCAGTTAGTAACTGGTGAATCGGATAAGGGAAGAAATTGATTAACATTTTTAAGAACTTAACACTCTTCTCTTTAGAGCGTTGCTCAACCATCCAGACAAAGGCCACCTTAGTTACACGATCAATTGCGGTGCAAGTGTATCTGCGGGTGGTGCAGCCAACTAGTTTGGGAAGATAAATCGTGTCTACATGGATAAAGCCGGGTAGATACTGACCAAACTTACCTTTCACTTGTAATTCCCTCGGTAGTCGGTTGAGACGATATTCGACCAAGGCTCGATAGCAGTTGGAGCGATTAATTTGAGGAATATGAGGCCTTAAGCAGATCAACAATATCATCAAGGGAAGATTTGAGATGTTTCCTGACAAGAGCAATAATCCTCTTCTGCTGTTTGGTCAAAGAGCGGTAAACCGTCAACGGGCGGTTAGAATGGTCCTTAAGGAGATTCCCGATTCTTCCATTTGGCAACTGTTTTCGGGTTAAGCTTGAACTTGCTGGCCAAAGCACGTATATTATCGTCACTATCTCGAATTAGCTGCCGGAGATGGATATTTGTTTTAGCGTTCGAGTGATATTTCATAGCTGATTATTGTACCATAATCAGGTGAAACTTAACATCTATCAACCCATAAAACGAGATCGAGTAGTCTTTGTCGTCCTGATAGGTTCACGAGGAGAAGTGCACGATCTTCTCAAGCGCAAGAGCCTCTAGCGCTTTGGCTGGAGGGATGTAACCCTTAATCCCAGCTTTCGGCTCACGAAGTTATAGACTTCCTAATATGGGGATAAGAATCCTGAGAGGAAAGAGATCGTCCTCTCTCTATCACTGGTTAGCTTCTTTGTCTTTACCTTGCTCTGCCTGACCTTACTGTTGAGCACCAGGGACCAAGACCCGTATCCCATCTACCTCAAGTCTCCTGTAGTGGCTCTCATCGAAGGTGTAGACTTGAGTGATCCCTTGAACTTTCATCCAACAGCCGTTGTAAGCATTGATGAAATCAATATTCCGGTCTACGTAAAGTAGAATTGCTTCTACTATTAGGCCCTTATTCTCTACCTCAAGCCCAGGGGTGTTTAAGATCACGAGGGTTTTATCCCTAATCTCCTCCTTGGGAAGGGCGTAGTAGGACTCACAGGTCCATACGAGCTCAGCAATCACCATGACATTGGTCTGGAGGGCGAGCTTTCCCTCAGTGGCCTCCTTGATGACGGCTTCAGCCGCGTCGGCCTGCTCTGGGATATCGTTGAGCAGATAACGCAATAGGATGTTGGTATCGATGAACCTACCGACCACGGGCTATCCTCTCGGCCATCTTCTTTTTGACATCGCGACGGACTTCCTCTAAATCCTCAGGGCAAGAGCGAGGCCTGATGGAGCCCCTCAAATCGAGTAGAGTCCCCTTCACTGGATAGAGTACCACCTCATCTCCTCTTTGAATAAATGCCACTCGATCTCCTGGCTTAAGCCCGAAATGGTCTCTGATCTCCTTGGGAATGGTCGCCTGACCCTTTGAAGTCACCTTGCTCATCATCATAATTTCCTCCTTACTTCATAAATTTAGTAAGACTATTTTTATAATAACATACTTTTGCCAGCAAGTCAAACCTTCTTGTTTTATCTATCGCGCAACAGTCGGCAAGGAAGGCTCCCAGGGCCAGCAGGGGTCAGGCCTACACTTGACACTTAAGATTGCGTCGCAACCTGCTCTCTAAGCTGCTCAAGTTCGTTGCCTAGTTGAGCATCCTGCCGCCGTCTCTCTTCTATCCGGCTTGCCACTTGACTTACGCCAGGAGAATGACCTGGGCCAAGACCTCTGCGAACGGATTCGCAACTTCTTTCTCCAGTGCCCCCTCCACGAACTCTCGCTATGCTTTCCTCGCTGTCTCTTTCGCGGAGGAGAACGGCCCTAAAACCCAAGCTTGACATCGTCACTCTTCCTCCCCTTCACCGATGCAGGTGCGGTAGCTGCTCCAATAACCTCTGGTAGTCGCTCTCATCGCGAAAGATTTCCGCCTGTTCGTTACCGCGTGTGGCAAACATGGTAAGTAGCAGCTGGATATTCAATCCGAAGCGGACGCGCCATCTTTGCCACACTCGTTGCAGAAAGACCATTCTCACTAGCAAGCTTTGAAATGAATTGTGTGGTAAGTGTCGGCCTGACCCCTCTTGTGCCAATAGAATTCCGGTCGGCGGTCGGCAAGAAGATCATTATCCGGAGTCAGTGCCTTATCCCGCGCCAGTGCCGTGTTGATCTCTACGACTTGAACCGCTTCGATGTCGTTCTCTGAACAGACGAGGACCTTGCCTCGCGGGGAGATGATCTGGCTTTCACCGGTAAAATGAAGTCTCTTCTCTGTACGTGCTTCTGTTCCGATCCGATTGGCGGTTATTGTGAAGACTCCATTCTCCATTGCTCTTACTCTCATTGTCAGCCGGGCATAGCCGGGTATCACAAGATTAGCAGGATGAGCAATGATCTCTGCGCCGCGGATTGCTAACGTCCGCGCCGCTTCCGGAAAGAGGTGGTCAAAGCAGATCATAATTCCTACTTTGACAAGACTCTCTCCCGAGGACTCCGTCACTGGAATAGGGTGCACCGGGAAAGGCATGTTTCCAGGCGAGAACCATCGTTTCTCTTCCGAGAACAGATGGATTTTGCGATAATGGGAGAGCAGTCCGGTCGGTCCAACGAGTACCGCGCTATTATATACGCAACCGCCTTTCTTCTCAGCAATGCCGGCTACGATATGGCAATTCTGTTTCTGTGCGATTGTGATTAACCGTTGCGTTGTGGGGCCGTCAGGTATAGTTTCAGCGAATTTTTTCACCTCGGCATGGGAGACGAATTGATAGCCAGACGCGAATAACTCAGGCAAGACCCATAGATCCACCTTTTTGCTCATCAATGCCTCTGCCCGGCATAGATTACTTTCTACCTCACCGAAGCGTGGCGCTGTCTGTACATATCCCACTCGCATTGCTATCTATCCCGCAGTAAAATCAAGCTTGGAATCTAAATTGCGCTGCTGTCTTTGCCCGCAATTCATCGATGGTAACGCCGGGGCGCAGCTCTTTAAGCAAAAGGCCGTCAGGAGTAACCGCAAGCACCCCTAAATCCGAGACGATCAGATCAACGATCTGTTCACCAGTAAGCGGCAAGCTGCATCTTTCTACTATCTTCGGTCGGCCAGTCTTGGTCGTATGTTCTGTCGCCACAATCACCCGCTTTGCTCCGGTAACGAGGTCCATCGCTCCCCCCATTCCTGGACCGCTCTTTCCAGGGATGGTCCAATTGGCTAAATTACCTTGTGCATCAACTTCCAGTGCGCCAAGCACAGCAATATCGAGATGGCCACCGCGGATGATTCCAAACGCAACAGCGCTGTCGAAGAACGCCCCGCCGGGCAAGATGGTGACAAGTTGACCGCCGGCATTGATGATATCAGGATCTTCTTCTCCTTCTTGCGGCGACGGTCCGATGCCGACGAACCCGTTCTCTGAATGGAAAATAACCGTTATCTCCGGCGGGATGAAGTTCGCCACCATCGTCGGTATTCCTATTCCCAGGTTCACAACATCACCGTCACTTAACTCCTGCGCCACACGGCGGGCAATGTACTCCCGTCGGGCCCTCTTATCCATCATTCCTCCTTTCCGTCTGGACAACAATATCGACGAAGATCGCGGGAGTCATCACCTGATCAGGGTTGACTTCGCCCACAGGGACTAGTTCCTCTACTTCTGCAATCACCAGATCAGCAGCAGTGGCCATCAATGGATTGAAGTTCCGTGCCGTTCCGTGATAGACAAGATTACCTGCATGATCGCCACGAGCCGCTTTGATCAGCGCAACATCGGCTTTTAGTGGCTTTTCGAGCAGAAAGCTATTTCCATCAACTTCAATCGTTCTCTTTCCTTTCTCAATCGCGGTTCCCAGGCCGGTAGAGATGAGGATACCTCCTAAGCCAAGCCCAGCCGCTCTTATCCGTTCAATGAGTGTCCCCTGTGGAATGAACTCAACCTCGATTTCACCGGCTGCGGAGCGCTCTTCCATCTCCGGGTTTGTCCCGCTGTGCGATAAGATCGCACGCTTGACCAAACCGGCAGAGATCAATCTGCCGACACCATCTTGCGGGTAATCGGCTGCACAACAGATAATCGTCAACTCACCGGTCATCTGTTTAGCGAGTGCAGCGAGTAACTGCTGCGGTGCTCCTACGCTGAGAAATCCACCGATCATCACTGTTGCGCCTCGTTTCACTCGTTTTACAGCGTCAACTGCGGTTATCACTTTGTCCATTTTCTCTCCTTAACATCTGCCCTTTACCGGCAAGCCGAGAATAGCGCGTGCTTCTGTTGGTGTAGCGATATCTCTTCCCAACTCTCTTGCTATTCGTACTATCCGTTCTACCAACTGGGCGTTGCTTTCTGCCAACACTCCTTTGGTGTAGTAGATATTATCTTCGAATCCGACTCGCACATGGCCGCCAAGAATGATCGCTGCAACGGCGAGCGGCAGCTCGTGTCGACCGATACCGGCAACCTGCCACGTCGAATTAAGAGGAATCGTTTCCACCATGTGAAGAAGGTTCTTCACCGTTGCGGCGCATCCACCGGGAACTCCCAGCACAAAATCAAAGTGAATCGGCTCGCTGAGCAGCCCCTTACTCACCAGGTGCAAGGCATTGGGAATCATCCCCAGATCAAATATCTCTACTTCCGGCTTGATGCCCAAATCTTTCATTCGCGCTGCGAACTCTTCGATGACGCTGCGAGGATTGAGAAAGACACCATCACCGAAATTGACTGTTCCAGTGGTGAGCGTTGCCATCTCCGGCCGCAGTGCAAGCGGAGCGCTCCGCTCTTGCGGCGACATTCCCACTCCGCCGCCGATTGATAGTTGAATAATAAGGTCGCACTGCGCTCTGATCAACTCACTGATCCGTCGATAGACTTCGATATCTTGTGTTGCTTCTCCGCTCTCATCGCGTCCATGAAGGTGGACCATTGCTGTTCCGGCCTGATATGCATCATAAGCTGCCTGCGCGATCTCCTCGGGAGTAATCGGCAGATGCGGATTATCCGCCTGGGTCGTTTCAGCTCCAGTGAGGGCTGCGGTTATGATCAGTTTGTCAGGTCGGTTCGTTGGGTTCATAGGGTTCGTAGGGTTCGTTGGGTTCGTTGGGTTCGTAGGGTTCGTCCTGCCTTGCTCAACTTCTCAACCTCTCGACCTCTCAACTTCATTCTGCTTCCGTTGGGTTCATTAGCCATCCAGTGCGGCGAGCGCATCTTTGATTGCCGCTGCTGCATGTTGCAGGTCTTCATCGGTGTGGCGGTAGGCGATATATCCATGATGATACGGTTGTAGAAAGAGACCCCGGCGGATAAGTTCTGTGTAAAACTCGTTCCTCAGCTCTTTGTAACGCTTTTCTTTGTCTTTGATGAAGGTGATAAACGGCATCAAGGGAGCGCCGGAAAGTTCACAAGGAATACCGCTGGCACGCACTATCTCTTCTACCTCAGCGCAAAACTTACTCCCCTTCTCCCGTAACTTGGTAAGGACGTGGTCGCGCTCCATTATCTCGATTGTTTTGAGCGCTGCGATCTGGCCGAGACTATTAGGAAAGAAGGTCGAACTGATAAAGACTTTGTTGCGAGCAACGTCCATAATTTCGGCTTTGCCGACCACTGCGCTGATCGGATAACCATTGCCCATCGCCTTGCCGAACAACGCCAGATCAGGGATGACACCGTAAATCTCTTGCGCTCCGCCGAGGCTGACTCGAAATCCGCTGCGAATCTCATCGAAGATAAGAACCGCGCCGTACCTCGCTGCAATCTCTTTTACCCCGTCTAAAAAACCGTCCATTGGCTCCTCTACCTTGGTTGATAATCGATGCCCGATCGGTGTGATGATGATCGCTGCTGTTTCATTTCCATGCTGACTCATTATCGCTTCTAATGAAGTTAAATCATTGTAATGGAACTCGTAGACATCTTCGTAAAGCTTCTGCGGAATCCCAGCTTTGACCTCTACACACCAGTCGTGCCATCCATGGTAGCCACAACGCGCCACTTTACTGCGAGAGGTGTATGCGCGGGCGATGCGGATCGCTGCTGTAGCAGCGTCAGAACCGGTTTTAACGAAGAGTGACTTCTCTGCGCAGGGGATCAATTCGCGCATCTTCTTTGCCAGTTGATTCTGTGTCCTCTGGGTAAGGGAGAAGCAGAATCCCTTGTCGCGAATCTGCTCAATTACTGCCTCATCGATCTCTTCCTCGCGATGGCCGATAATGATCGGGCCATAGGCACAGAGCATATCAATATATTCGTTTCCATCCACATCGATCACTCGACCTCCCTTTGCCGATGTAAAGAAGATCGGATATTCACCGAGAACAAAGTTATACGGCCGCCTGATCCCCAGCACTCCGCCGGGTATCAGCCGGCATGCCTCTTTATACAAATTATCAGACTCTGTTAACTTCAATTTGCAAGCCATCTCTCCTCCTGCGTAAAAGTTACGACATTTACTCTTTAGACCCTGAATCGTTGACAGTAATTCGTGTTGCTAATTCTGCAGCAGCGAATGATCCTACATCCGGCGGGAGCGTTCCTGCGCCGAACCCGGCATCGTATCCTAATTCGACTGCCAGTTTGTGCGAAATACGCGGGCCGCCGACAATCAAGATCACCTTGTCTCTTATCGCTTCTGCCTCCAACAGATCAGCGAGTTCGGTTAAATTATCGATATGGATATTCTTCTGGGTAACGATCTGTGAGACCAAGATCACATCAGCATTCAGCTCAATCACCTTCGCTACCAGCTCTTCATTGGAGACCTGGCTTCCCATATTGTAGACTTCAAACCAAGGATAGCGTTCCAATCCATATTCACCGGCATACCCTTTCATATTCAATATCGCATCGATTCCTACAGTATGCGCATCGCTGCCAGTACACGCACCGACAACGATTATCTTACGGCCGATCTTCTCCTCAATATAGGAATTGATCTGGTAGTAATCCATCCGTTTAACTTGCGCTTCTACTACCTTTATTGTGGAGAGATCGATCGTATGTTGGCAACGGCCATAGAGAATAAAAAAAGTGAATCGGGGATCGAGCTCCTGCATAAAGACAACCCCTACATCCTCCAGCCCCATCTTCCCTGCTAACTGGGCCGCTGCTTGTTTGGCTAATTCTCCCTTGGCAACAGGCAGGGTGAAACTCAGTTGAACCCAACCGTCATCGAGTGTATCACCATACGCCATGATCGTCTCAAGCTGAGCGTCCTGAGTCGTAGGTTTGGAAGCGTATCTTTTGTCTTCTATCATTTGTCTCTTCTGCTCCATTCTACCTTCTGCCTCTTGCTCGTTATGACTCATTTTCGATCCCCTTCAGAGAAGACCATAAACAGCGAGAAGAACGGATTGAAATAATCCTTGCTCTTTTCCACCACGCCAATCTTTCCTCGTCCGCCGTCACGTCGCCGTTTGATGTCGGCAAAGATACCCTCTTCGATCGCCTTGGTCAGTCCTATCTTCTCTACCTTCTCTAACAGATCGACTGCCTGTTGCAGCACTCTCTGTGCCCGCTGCTCTATCTTCCCTCCAGGGCGGTAACAGATCTCGTCTCGCAGATGACGGGCGTGGTTAAATGCGTATTTGGCGCTGTCGATCGCTAACCACCGGTCATGCATGAACGGAGTATGGATCGCCTCGACTGGCACACCGAGAAGCTGAATTCCCTGCCTGGTCAATACTCCGACTATATTGAACATATGATCCATCAGATATCCTTTGAAGATGTTCCCAGGCATATATTTGGTTGGTGGCATGTATTTAAGCGGTGCATCAGGGAAGATCTGCCGGGTCATTTCCGCCTGAGCGATCTCATACAGGAGCCCGTCTTCTATATCAGGATTCAGTTCAAATGCATGTCCCAATCCAAGTTGTTCGCTGCGCAAACCAGCGCTTAGAGCCAACTGCTCATTGATCAGATCAGAAGCGAGTACGGTATGGGCAGCCTCATAGGCATCAGCAGTAGTAAGGTAGTTATCCTCGCCGGTGTTGATAATAATCCCGGCAAAACCATTGATCATTCGCGAAAAGTGCTGATCGACAAAAGTGCGCTGCATATTGATATCGCGAAACAAGATTCCATACATTGCATCATTCAACATCATATCGAGCCGCTCTACTGCGCCCATTGCTGCTATCTCTGGCATACACAGACCAGAGCAATAATTGACCAACCGAATATATCTGTTGATCTCCTCTCCCACTTCATCAAGCGCAGCTCGCATAATGCGGAAGTTCTCTTGTGTGGCGTAAGTTCCACCGTATCCTTCAGTGGTCGCACCATAGGGAACGTAGTCGAGCAAGCTCTGCGCCGTACTGCGAATTACCGCAATGATATCAGCTCCTGCTCGCGCTGCTGCCTTTGCTTGCGTGACATCTTCATAGATGTTGCCAGTGGCAACGATCAGGTAAAGGAGCGGCCATTCTCCTTCTCCGAGACGGGCGATCATCGCGGTGCGTTCTTGACGTCTCTCTGCTATCTTACTAGCGGCATGTTGAGCAAGATCAGCGGCGATCTCCTCTCCTTTGCTCAGCGCTGCACGCGACTCCTTCCCTATCTTAAGTTTTCCCGCTGCTATCTGTTCAGCAACCTGTTGCGGTGATAGACTATAGGCAGCGATCGCTGCCCCGATCCAGATCGCTGCTCCACGAGCAAGGTTACAACGCTCGTGAATATGTTCCACCACCACATTGGGAAGTGGCACTCCGTCTTCATCCACTCCATCTATTCCGAATAGTCGCGCTACTGTCCGCTCCACCGCTGTTGTAGTATATTTTTCTGTCTCTGCTTGGACCCTCTCTGCAATCTGCTTGGCAGCACACCGTGCCCGCGCAATCACCCGCAGGTCAAGGTTAAGTTTACCGGTCATCTCGTTGCAACTACTCATCTGATCCTCGCTTTACATTAAACACTGGTACCGGTGATATTCTTTTTATTGCTTCTAAAAATTTTGCGGGTGGAAATCCTCTCCCCCAAGGCGACCACGGATTGGTCGTAACAGCGAGCAGAGTCACTCGGTGCAGAACCTCTATTACTCCACCGGCTCGCTTAAGCGCTCTTGCCATCAGCGGAGTAATGAAAATATGAGTCATATCAGTGGCGACGATCCTGGGAGCAGCGATTTCGTTTAGCAATCCTTGCACCAGTGCATCGGTTACTGCTCCACTTGTTACGAGTGCCTCCCCCCAAGTTTTACGCATCTGTAACGCAATCTCCTTGCTGTGCATAAGGAGTGTCGGGGTATCAATTATCACCTCTGTTCCATCTTTTCCCAAGATCGCTGTCTGGTTCTGTTTCACTATTTGCATTGCACGCGCGCTGATCGCGGGAGGCGGGGCAGGAAGTCCCAATAGGCTGATAAGATGTGCTGTCTGCTGCACAACTTTTACTAAAGAAGAGGAGAAGGCGGCTCCAGTAGCAAGAATCGTCCCTTGCGCAAGACTGGGAGCACAAGAGAAGATACGCCCTGTCGAACCATCGATTAAGACAAGATCTACTCCGCCTTCCTGTAACGCACCGACAACCACTTTGTTATCTCTTCGTGTATTCGCACCAACTACCTCCACTTCTCCAGCAATGAGCGTCTTGCATAGCATGAGGTTTCCCATCGCGGTACGGAGCGGAAGTTCACGCAATACCTGGCGCTTGCAACAACGGACAAGCGCCTCTTCTGCTGTAACAAAGAGAGTCTCTTTTGGAACCCAAATAGGAGGTTTTTCCAATCCGGTTACCAGATCGATGCTTTCACCATCGCGGCCAACCGAAGTTATTCCCAATCTTCGCTGCTCGGCAGTGGCTGTACTGATTACTGCATTGAGAGTCGTCGTCTTACCGGTGTTCTTGGCCATACCGATAACAGCGATAACCTTACAGCGCTGGCGATAGATCAAATCCGTTAGCATCTGTTTGTTTTTCCTTTGCTTTGCCTTATCCCTGGGATGACAGTGTACTCTAAACAGCGCCTCTGCCGCCAATTCTTCCCATATCTGGTTACCGTCTGCCGGTGCGTATCCCTGTCTGCGTCGCGGATGGGACAGGCAGCCTGTCTACTGCCAAGTAGAGCGCAGGCAGAGAATCTCACAATGACAGAAAGAGGCAACTGTAGTATTACTGTGAGTGCTGTTCGATCTTTACCCCATAAATCCGCATTGATGTTTGCAGCAAAATTATTTACACTTGTTGCTCGTTTAAAGATACGCGTGGTATTAATTACCTGCGCAAAGTATCCTAACTGGAGAAGAGGAGGAATACTAGATGGTAGCAAGTGAATATCGAGTCGTTGTTGGCCCGGAGGGTTATCTGTCTCCGGCAGCGGCGTCTATGGGAATAGTACTTCCTGAGCCGGGCGAAGGATTGATCGAGGGCGTGATCGTCCCGGAAAGAGAGGCGATGAACAAAATCGCAGAAAAATTACTCACTGCGGAAAATCCGACTTTCTTCCCTGGACCGCTCGTCTTATGGGCCTGGAGCGAGGGGGCAATTGCAAAAGCACAAGCGGTAAAAGCACTGGCAGAAGCAGTAGGAGCAAAGATCATTCCGATGCCGGATTATCGGCCTAAGTATCCGATGATCAATCCTAAAATAGAGATCAATCCTAACCATCCCAATCTAACAATCTGGCACAACGACATAGACGTATGTGTGTTTGTCGGCGTGCACTGCCATTATGCTAATTTAGCGTTGAAGATCATTCGCGGGGGAACAGACTGTTATACGATTGCCCTTTGCGGAGAGTTCGGGCATGAAGATGCAATGATCTCATTGCGCGATGTCCATCCGGCTGAGGTATGTAAATTAACGGAAGTTGTCGAAGAAGCAAAGATAGAAGCGGGGGTGCGCTGATGGTCGAGCGAAAAGTAGTAGATCCCGAATATTTACTCAACAAAGCGCCGCGTGAAAAGAAGTTCTTGATCGGAAATGAAGCGGTCGCCGAAGCGGTAAAACGTGCCAATATCGATATAGTCGTCACCTATCCGATCACACCACAGAGTGAAGCGACACATATCGTAGGTGATCTGTACGCGCAAGGGTATGTAAAGGATTACTACCGCGGAGAGGATGAGTTCGCTGTAATGAGCGCCATTGCCGGGGCCAGGATGGGCGGGGTACGGACATTTACCGCTACCTCCGGACCAGGGACACTAAGAGCGTTCGAGATGTTTCCCACCTGGGCCGGAGCACGTCTGCCAGCAGTATGTGCATTCATGTGCCGGGGAGTAAATTCTCCCCTAACCATTCAGCCCGATAATATCGAGATCGGCTGGCTGATGGATACGGGACTGCTCATCTTCCATGCAGAGAATCCACAAGAATTCTTCGACATGACACTGATAGCCTATCTGGTAGCAGAGCAGCCGGATGTACATATACCGGTCGGAGTATGCGTTGATGGCTTCTTCGTCACCCATACCCGCGAGATCGTGGAACTACCGCCTGAGAACGAGATGCTCCCACCATACGATCCCCGTTTATCTCCTGTTCCGATCATGGATATGGAGACCCCGCCGATACGGCAGATGCGCGATCCATTTGTGATGAAGAGTAATTACATAAGTTACAATACCCATGCGAGTTGGCAGCAGGAGGTCCGTGCGGCAAGCGAACGTGCACGCAAGCACATTACTCGCTATTTGGGAAGCTCCGTTGAAGTCACTTACCCCGAAGCAAAGATCCTTCTCATCGCATCAGGAACGGCAGCAGCTCAAGCCCGGGTGGCGATGGAGCAGGCACGCCACGAAGGAGTCGATGTCGGACTGGTGAAAATCAAGGTGTTGCGACCGTTTCCCGAAGCAGAGATCATAGAACTAACACAAAGACCGGAACGAATCATTGTGCCCGAACATAATATCACAGGATGGCTTGCACGAGAGATCAAATCACGGATCAAAGACTCAGGAAAAGTTGAAAGCGGTCCACATGTGTTCGGAGGCATGACGATGCCCCCTAAGATCATTTTCGATAAAATAAAGAAGAACGGGAGGATGATGTGATATGAAAAAAGGCATAACAACGATATCTCCGGGCTTTGAAGATATTATGCCAGAGGAATATCGGCAGCTGGTGGCAGAAGGTCCATTTGGCAAGGATTTAGGTCTCGGGGATTTAGGTACGTTCAAAGAATTGATCGAAGAACATCCCCTCTGCGCAGGTTGTGGTCTTGCTCTCGGGATACGCTTAATCATCGCCTCTCTTCCTTCTCCCGAGAATACGATCATAGTAGGAACCACGGGATGCAACTCCATTCTCATGCCGCAGTTGGCGCTTCATAACATACATTCGGTCTTCGGCAATCAATCGGCGATCGCAACCGGTCTAACACGAGCGTTGCGGTTGCGATACCCTGATAAACATAAAGATGTAGTAGTCATAGCCGGTGACGGCGGTGTAGGTGATATCGGATTCTCCTCCACAATGCAGGCGTGGTTCCGTAATGAGAAGTTTACCACGATCATGCTGGACAATGAGGGTTACTCTAATACCGGCGGCCAGGAGAGCGGAATGACACGGCAGGGAGTAGCCGTAAATATGGCGCCCACCGGAAAGAAATATCCTAAGCTCCCATTGGTTGAATTGGCCAAAACAGCTGGTTGCGCTTACGTAGCTGCTGTAAATCCTGCTCTCGCAAGACGCCTCGGAAAGATGGTCCGTCGAGCTGTTTTAGTGGCACGGGAAATCGGCTCCACTTATATTCAAGTGATGGTGCCCTGTCCGACCAACTATAAATTTTCACCGTCAGAGATGCTAAAAAAAGCAAAAGAACTCAACCCTAAACCAGTGGAATACATCTCTGCTGAAGCAGAACAACTATTGAAAGAGGCGGGGGAATAATGAAATTTAGCATCCGAATGTCTGGATTAGGGGGCCAGGGAATGGTCACCGCAGCTAATATATTGGGCTCTGCCGCAGTGAAAGACGGCAAATATAGTATCGTCATCCCGTTCTTCGGGGCGGAAAAACGACTTGCCCCGACAGAGAGCTACCTGCGTATCGCTGATGAAGCAGTATACGAGAAAGGAGAGGTAACGTATCCCAATGTTATTTTAATCTTCCATGAAGAGGTAATTACAAAAGGGAAAAGCTATACAATGCCATTCTATGAAGGATTAGAACCGGATGGGCTGGTCATGCTCAACAGCAGTACTAACGATCTCCTCTCTGAGAATGACTTGCAACAGCTCGCCAAGTTGAACGCGCAGATCAGATACATCCCGGCGACGCAGTTTGCACAAGAAGTAGCAGGGACAGAGCTGGCAACGAACATGGTAATGTTAGGCGCTTTGCTCGGTGTTGTCGATATAGTCACATTAGAAAGCCTGGAGAAGGCAATTTCGGAACGATTTGGCAAAGGAAAGTTTATCGCTTCGGCAACGACTGCTGCACTCGATGATGTCCTCAAGCGGAAATATGCAAAAGCACAAGACCTCGTAGAAAAGAACATGAAAGCGATACGAGCGGCATATACATCGATGAAAGAAGCTCAATTAGTGTAGGAGGTATCTATTGCCCGCGATTGTAATAGAAGAAAAGTGTATTGGCTGTAAACAGTGTGTCTTTGTCTGTCCTGAATCGAACACCATCATCTTCAACCTGGAAAAGAAGATAGTTGAGATCAATGGTGAACGGTGCAAAAGTTGTGGGTTGTGTGTGGAGGTATGTCCTACCGACGCGCTCACTATAGCCCAGCTAATAGCGAAACTCTCCTAAGTTATGGAAGATTTACGAGTCCCTTGCAGCCCCTGCCAAAGCGGCTCATTTCTTCATAATCCTGATTATATAAGTTGTAGATAGCAGTGACTGTGAGGTGGCTGCGCTGGAGCCGAAATTTTTAGCTCGAAAGTGTAGGAATTTCCATTTTGGGCGGCTTCTGAAGAAGTCCAAGGTTCAAGGTT
>CAYSQQ010000010.1:0-14748 GCA_964433275.1 uncultured Thermotogae bacterium | reverse complement strand
ATCATCTCCGATCCCAGTCCTTCCATTCACGCTCTTTGAGCTCAGCTCGCTTGATCTTTCCGCTCGCTGTCTTGGGAAGCTCGCTTGCAAACTCGATTACCCGCGGGTACTTATAAGGTGCGGTGATCCTTTTTACGTGATCCTGCAATTCCTTTATCAGTTCTGCTGATGGTTTGCAGCCCTGGGAGAGGATGACGAACGCTTTGACGATCTCGCCCCGTTCACGATGCGGAGCCGCGACTGCTGCTGCCTCGACCACAGCAGGATGACGAACCAGTGCGTCCTCTACCTCGAACGGCCCGATCCGGTAGCCAGAAGTGATGATCACATCATCGACCCGCCCTTCGAAGTAGATGTAGCCATCCTCATCCAGGAGGGCAAGATCGCCGGTGCGATACCAGCCTTCAGCGAGAGCGGGCGACGGCGTGTTCCAATAGCCGTCAAAGATGCCAGGATTATCTGATTGCACCGCGATCTCGCCGATTTCACCGCGTGCAACAGGATTACCGGCTGCGTCAATTACTGTTGCTCCCAATCCAGGGGTCGGTTTGCCCATCGAACCGGGACGGACAGGAAGACCGGGATAGTTGGAAACGAGACATACCGTCTCTGTCTGGCCATAGGCATCTCTGATCGTCGCGTCGAACGCGCGTTGGAACGCTTCAATCGGTTCTACATTGAGCGGTTCGCCGGCAGAGAGAGCGGCACGCAGGTGAGGAAGCTTAAATTGGTTGAGATTGGGCAAGGCAGTGATGATTCGATATTCAGTTGGAGTAGCTCCAAGTTTGGTGATTCTATACTTGGCAGCCAATTCCAGATAGCGCTCGGGGTTAAAGCGACCGTTGTAAAGCAATTGTGATACTCCATGATTGAGCGCCACCCCGATCGGCGCCCAATACCACATTGCCCACCCCGGTCCGGTCGTCGACCAAATGATATCATCATCCTGTATGTCGTACCAATAGCGAGCGGTAATCATGCCGTGCGCGTATAGCCAACGCTCTTTGTGCATCACTGGCTTGGGTTCACCGGTCGTCCCAGAGGTGAAGTTAATCGTCAGTGGGTCTTCCACTCCCACAGAAACTGCGGGGCGCTGCGCAGAGATGGTCGCCATCTTTTCCTCAAAGCTGATCCATCCCTTCTTTTCTCCTCCGATGACGATGAAGGTCTCCAGCGGGCAGCTCTCTCTTACTGCATCGACTGAATCGGTGTTATCGATATGGGCGATGATTACGCGTGCGCCGCTTATCTTAGCGCGATATTCGATCTCCTTGGACCGCAACATCTCCGTACACGGGACAGCGACTCCACCAACGGCAAAGGTCCCCAACTGGATCATATGGGCTTCAGGAAGGCGCGGGAGGATATGCAGTACCGGGTCGGTCTGCTTTACTTCGCAGTCAAGCAAGATGTTTGCAAACTGATAAGCCCCTTTGATCAATTCATTATAGGAGACTTGGCGAGTTCGGCCCTGATCGTCCTCCCAGAAGACGGCGATCTTGTCGGGATTGCGATGGGCATGTTCTTCGACAACAGAGACAATATTGTAATCCGGTGGGATATTCCAGGCGAACTCACGTATTTTACGGAGATAATCGTCTGCTGTATAGGGCATATTTCTTTCTCCTTGTTATATCTGGCCAAATTTATATCTATGCGGGTAGTATACCACGTTGATATGCTGCTTTAAAGGGAACTACTCAGGTGGAAGGTAAAAGGTAGAAGGCTTAAGGTACGGGCACGCTAACATGTAAATGGTGAATGGTTAAGAAAAAGAACGAGTAGATGGTGAAGTGGTTGAGTGGAAAAATAGAGGCAATGAACGCTCTAAACCGATAATCTGTCACCTATCATCTCTTAATTCCTGTGTGACTACACGCTATTTTTGTGTATAATTGTGCCAAAACACAGGCGAGGATAGCAGAATGCAGCGAACTGATTATTGCGCACAGATTACCAAGCAGGATATCGGCCGTAGGACCACGGTGATGGGATGGATCCAGCGAAGTCGGGATTTAGGCGGCCTTACTTTTGTCGATCTGCGTGATGGCAGCGGGATCATACAAGTGGTATTCCCTGGAGATGATCCGTCTCTTGCTGCTGCTCATACATTGGGTCGCGAGGATGTAGTAGCAGTAACAGGGACGATAACTGCGCGTGATGCTGTTAATATCAATCCTGATATGATAACCGGAGAGGTCGAACTGCGCGCGGAAAAATTAGCGATCTTAAATCGTGCCCGTACGCCTCCTTTTTTGACTGAGGGGGCTGGTGAGGATACCACTGAAGAGACGCGCCTCCGTTTTCGCTATGTAGATCTCCGGCGTGAGCGGATGCAGCGTAACTTACGCTTGCGGCATCAGGTCTTTAAGAAAATCAGGGATTTCTTTGATGAACAAGGCTTTATCGAGATCGAAACGCCGATATTGACAAAGAGCACTCCTGAAGGTGCGCGGGATTTTCTCGTTCCCAGTCGCATCGAACCGGGCAAATTTTACGCGTTGCCCCAGTCGCCTCAGTTATTCAAACAACTGCTGATGATCGGCGGAATAGACCGCTACTTTCAGTTGGCAAAGTGTTTCCGTGATGAGGACCTCCGTGCCGACCGCCAGCCGGAGTTCACACAACTCGACTTTGAGATCGCCTTTCCCCGCGGGAAAGAGGAGATTATCTCTCTTCTGGAGGAGATGTTGGGCCAACTCTTTCGCTGCACACTTAATATCCACCTGCCACAGCAATTTCTCCGCCTGAGCTACCATGAAGCGATAGCCCGTTACGGATCAGATAAACCGGATCTACGGTTTGGGATGGAGATCGAGGATATATCACCCCTTGTGAAGGGATGCGGATACCGTATCTTTACCGATACCCTTGCTGCCGGCGGCAAGGTGCTCGGGATCAATGCCTGCGGCTGTGGGGGGTATTCACGCTCTCAGATCGACCGGCTACAGAGACTGGCCGTTGCTGCCGGAGCCAGTGGCCTGTTATGGATAAAGGTAGGAGAAGAGATCTCATCACCGTTGACCAAGTTTATTACCGAAGAGCGTCTTCAGGAGATCGTCGCTCTATTTGATGCCGCCAACGGTGATCTCATCCTCATCGTTGGCGGAGAGGGAATGGAGCCAGCGCTGGGGTCACTGCGATCGGCGATCGCGCGGCAGGAGAAGATGGAAAATGACGGCTGGCACTTTCTGTGGGTCACTGACTTTCCTCTCTTTGAACGGACAGAAAAGGGCGAACTGACGAGTAGTCACCATCCATTTACATCACCCCGTCAACAAGATGTTGCGGGGTTGGAAAGCCGGCCTGCTGCAGCGCTGGCTGACTCTTATGATCTGGTGCTCAACGGTGTCGAATTAGGGAGCGGGAGCATTAGAATTCATTCCCGCGCACTTCAGGAGCGAATATTTAACGTCCTTGGCTTTGATAAAGAGGAGATGGAAGAACGATTCGGCTTCTTTCTGCATGCGTTGGAGTACGGAACACCGCCCCACGGTGGGTTTGCGCTCGGTCTTGATCGGTGTATAATGATGATGGCAGGGGAAAGTTCAATTCGGGATGTGATTGCCTTTCCCAAGACGACGACCGGCCTTTGCCCGCTCACCAACGCTCCAATGTCTGTGGCAAGAGAGCAACTTACTGAATTGAAGCTGCAACAACAGAATGAAATTCGCAAAGAATGATCGCAAAAAAATTAAGGCAGCCATTTTTGTGCTTGCTGGCGTGGCAGTGATCTCACTTGTCCTGCTCAGCGGCGCGTTAGATGGTCTAAAGTTTGCTCCAGGTATACCGCTGCCACCCCCTGAAGCAGCGCCGGCAGGCGCGCCGCCTCTACTTGTAGAAGAGGTGCCATGGGAGCAAATTATGCGATGGGTCTGGTTGTTTCTGCTTGGTGCAGCGGGGCTCGGACTGATCTTGGAACTCCTTACGCCCTATGGACGACAGAGAATCTTCTCTTATCTGGTAATAGTCGGCTTAGTTATCGGGATCGTTTACGGTGGAATAACCTTGTGGCAGAGGTTGATGCCTGCTGTGCCACATGAGACTAACGAGCAGCAATTACTCCATGACCCGTTAGATGACAAGTTTGCCGCTGATCCTGTGGAAACGGAAGAGCTCGTGGTGCCGGTGGTTGAGGAAATTCCGTTGTGGGCTATCTTCTTTGTTACAACTGCTGTCGCTGCCATCGGCGTTTTCCTGTTATTCCGTTTTTACCGCGCGTGGAAGGATCGTAGACACCGCTTGTCAACGCTGCAGGATCTGGCATTGCAAGCACAGATCGCTGCCGAGCAGATCGAGCACGGCGCAGATCTGCGGGACATTGTTATCCGTTGCTATAACGAGATGAAGCTGATCGTATCGGGGGCCACAGGAGTAAAAGATGCCGCGGCCATCACCCCGCGGGAGTTTGCCTCTCTTCTCTATGAGGCGGGAATCAAAGATGAGCACATTGTAAAACTCACCGCTCTCTTTGAAGAGGTGCGCTATGGAGGCAAAGAGAGCTCTGTTCGTCGCACAGATGCACTCGCTTGTCTCGACGCACTCGCCTCTGCCTACTCAGGATGAAGATAACAAAAAAACGACGCGCTGCGCTGATATCTACGGCGCTTATTCTTGCTGGTTCGTTCCTCCTTCTCTTTGTGCTGCCAGATATTTTCCGGGAGTGGTTTTTGCGGCCGTTGATCGATGCAATACTCTTCTTATATGCGCGGATATTGCGATTGCCGCAATTTTTTCTGTGGGCCATCGTCGTCGGCTTGATTTCTGTAATCGGCGTGGTAAATCTGATTCGTTTTCAGCGGCTAATTCCCCGTTCTTTCCGTCAGCGCCGCCGCCGTGAAGTACAGCAAGGATTGATAGAGAAGATGGCGTTTATGATCAGCAAAAGTGACCACAATCACATCACTTGTCGCCACGTAATACACCGCTTTGTCACGGTATTGGCTAAAATAGTCGCCCAACGGGTCGGAGTATCACCGCAGGAGGCAACAGAGATGGTTTACGCAGGAAAGATCGGTGATCACCGGATAGCAGCGCTGCTGCACGTTGTAGATGCAAAGTTACAGCAAGCGAGAAAATTTAAACTGACCAGACGATTCACTTCTCGACCGCACCATTTATTTGTCGAGCAACTATCACAGGCGCTCGATGCGCTCGAAGAATATGAACAAGGAGTTTTGTAAGCCTAAATGAAAACATTACAAATCAAAGAACTGGCCGACCGCATCATTAATGAAGTAGAACGGGCGATAATCGGGAAGAGAGCCGTCTTACGTCTTGTAATGACCGGGATCTTCTCCGGAGGACATATCTTATTCGAGGATTTCCCAGGGTTGGCCAAGACACTTGCCGCCAAGAGTTTTGCGCAGGTGTTGGGCCTTAATTTTAAGCGGATTCAATTTACACCTGATCTGCTGCCGAGTGATATCACCGGCACCCATATCTTCGACCGTAACAGTGGGACATTCACTCTCCGGCCTGGTCCGATCTTTGCCAATATTATCTTGGCCGATGAGATCAATCGAGCCACGCCTAAGACACAGTCGGCTCTACTGGAAGCGATGCAAGAGTTCCAGGTTACATTGGAAGGAGAGGCCCAGCTATTGTCACTGCCGTTCATCGTTATCGCAACGCAAAATCCGATCGAATACGAAGGTACTTTTCCTCTTCCTGAAGCACAGATCGATCGGTTCATTCTTCAGTTGGAGATGGGTTATCCAGACCTGGATGCAGAGATTGAAATTTTGAATCGACGGCACATTCGTAAGGAAGACGAAGTAAAGTTATCTGTGATCACCAATAAAGAACAATTATTGGAAGCGCGGCAGGCAGTGGAGAACGTCTTCATCGATCCCGACATTGAGCGCTATATTGTCCAACTGGTTCAGCGCACACGGAGCGATCCCAATGTTTATGTTGGCGCCAGCCCACGCGGGGCATTGGCTCTGCTCAAGCTATCGCGCGCTTTAGCCGCTATAGCAGGGCGCGATTATGTCCTCCCTGATGATGTCAAAGAACTGGCTGTGCCGGCTTTGGCACACCGCTTGATCCTCAGCCCTGATCTCTGGGCCAAGAAACTGACTGCAACAGATGTAATCGAAACTATCATTCGTACTACGGCTGTGCCGAAGATTTGATATGAAGATGCGACTGAGGGTGCTGCCGCGGGTGCAAAGCCGTATCGCCATAACAAGCAGCATGATTATCGCGCTGGTGATCGCCGGAATAGTGATCCGCCGGGGAGAACTGATCGCCTTAGTTATGCCGCTGTTTGTATATGGACTCGCCTTTATCATCACTGCTTTGACCGAACAGACGACCGGGATCGAAGCGACCAGATCAATATCACTGGTCACCCCTACAGAAGGAGAAGAGGTGGAAGCAATGCTCACACTTGCTAATAAGACCGATAGTCCCCTCATTATCGCGGCGATAGATCTTTTGCCGCCGCCGCTGGCAATAACTGATGGAGCAGCGACGACACTTATGGAGTTGGTCGGCGGAGCAACGACGCAAGTTACGTATTCCTTCTCGACTGAGCGGGGGAAATATCGCTTCTCCGGAGTACAGGCGACGCAGTGGGATAAGTGGGGAATAGGAACATGGGAGAAGATTCTGCCGTGCGACAGCACGCTCACTGTTCTGCCGCGTTACGAAAGACTCAGCAAGATACCGATCAGGCCGCGGCGGACTAAGGTTTACGCCGGCGTGATCAAAGCGATGGAAGGCGGGGAAGGGATCGCGTTCTTCGGCGCACGTGAATACACTCCCGGTGATGATATCAGGCGGATAAACTGGAAGGCTTATGCCCGTTATGATCGGCTGTTCATCAATGAATACGAGCAGGAACGAATCGTCGACGTAACGATCATTCTCGATGCACGCGTACTGACCAATCAATATCACGGTGTCTCAGGTCAGTTTGCTTACTCAGTCCGGGCAGCAGCAGCGTTGGCCGATTACTTTCTTGACTCGGGAAATAATGTTGGGCTGTTGACTTATGGTGATTTTCTCGATTGGATATATCCTGGTTACGGTAAACGGCAGCGTCAACGGGTGCTGGAAGCGTTAGCGCGCGTTCACATATCAGACAAAGCCGTATTTCAAGATCTGCGCTTTATGCCGACTCGTTTTTTCCCCAGCCATTCTCAACTGGTTATTGTCTCGCCGCTGACAGAAGACGATATCGAGATTCTCGGTATCCTCCATGCACGTGAATATCAAATTATCGTTGTCAGTCCCAACCCATTACTGATAGAACGAGTGCTACATACAGATACAGATGATCCCGCATGGATCCTTGCACATCGTCTTGCTGCTGTGGAACGTAAGACACTCCTCTCCGCATTGATGCGGGTAGGAATACAAGTCGTTGACTGGGACGTTGCACGGCCATTGTCCCCGCAGATCGAGTGGGCCTTATCCCGTCAAAGGAGCGGAAGATGATCAACTACCTCGCGCTTGTTCTCTTCACCCTGGCGATGGCAGCAGCAACGATAGCCGTCTTTCCATCGCTCATTCTCATGAACCTCTCGCTTTTGCTGGCTGTATTGTGGGGAGTGAATGAATTCTATTTTCGTGATGGGCGGATAAGTTCACTCCTCTTTGTCCTTGGCGCTGGTCTGCTTGCCATTGCTTCTCTTGTCACTGCTATAGATCTTCTTGCCATCGGTGGAGTGGCCCTTGCCCTTGTAGCATGGGATCTATCTCTGTTTCGCCGTGAGATCTCACCATATCGTGCTGACAGTGACAACAAGGAGAGTAACGCCTATCAGCAGTGCAATAACCTTGGCAAACGACGGCTGATGACGGTGTCCCTGTTAAGTGGAATCGGCCTTCTGATCGGAGGAGCAGCACGAGCAGTGCGCGTTGAATTGCCATTTATTCATCTGTTGCTCATCATCTGTGCGGCGATAGTCTCGTTGGCATTGATATTGCGCCTGGCCGGCAGAATATATCCACCCCCGTCTGTTATCTCGCCATTTAGGCGTAAAGGTAAATAGGTCCACGGCAGACAGCATTCAGCAATCAGCTCTCAGCCATCAGCAACTTACAGCGGATGTTCCACCGCCTAAAACCAGGAAATCGGTTCCAGGTCAGGGATTACGTGTTTTGAAGGTTTTCTTGTGCCTACTAATTTGGCTTTGAGGTGTCCTTGATACTGTTGTATCTGAGGCGTACAATGTGCTCGCTATAAACATTGATGTCAGAGTCGTCCGGTTACTCACGAGCGAGGCTATATCAGCATCTGTTGCGGAAATCTAACCTTCGAGGACAGTGAGGCGATGCCAAGAAAAGGGCAAAAGTAACCACTAATAAGAAGTTGGCCTCAGGCCGTAGAAAGTGGCAACCCAAGCGGGTTTTCCTTCTCGTGCTCTTATCGTAGCGGGGCGGAACATCCGTTACAGTCGTGAGTCGGCAGTCACGAGTCCGCTGCCTCCTGACCGCTGACTCTGAACTACGAACCACGACCTCTTTCCTTCTTTAACCCATTAAACTTCATTCTTCGTGCCCTTCGTGGTAAAGTCTTGTAACCTCCGTCCCGTGAACCTTTCGGATTATTTCACCACGAAGAACACGAAGAGCACGAAGGGCTCAGAGAACAAAGCGCTTGATTTTCTTTCCTTCTGTAACCCATCACCCATTACCCATCACCTATTACCTCTTTTCCTTTGCGTCTCTGCGAGGTGTAAGTGCGCAGCAGATGGAGGAGAATGCCTCCACTCACTGCCACGCTCAATGACTCGGCTTTATTACAGAGACTAATTGTGATTATCTTGTCACAGAGGGCTGCCACTTCGCGGTCTAATCCTGCTCCCTCATTTCCGAGCACCAATGCCAGCGGACGGTCAACACTGATCTTCTCTATCGGAACACCGCCGCGCGGTTCTGCTGCACAGCAGGTTAAACCTGCCTTACGCAATGAACAGACCAACCCGACCAGGTCATTTATTTCCACGACCGGAATATGGAACAGAGATCCCGCTGCAGCGCGGAGGACCTTAGGAGATAATCGATGTGCTGTTCCCGGTCCGAGAATAACGCCTGTTACCCCCATTGCCCAGGCAGTGCGAATCAATGCTCCTACATTCCCTGGATCTTGCACAGAATCAAGGAGTAACAGAAAGGCATTGCCTGATTGCGTAATCTCTTCTATTGCGTGCGTACGGATAGTAGCTACAGCGAATACACCGCGGGGCGAGACAGATGAGGCAAGACGGGTTGCTGTTTGCGCATTAATCTCGACAAATTCCGCATTATGCATCGCAGCCCGCGGCGCCCACTCCTCAGCCGAACGAGCAAATATCGTCTCTACATGCCAATTTGAGGCAAGGAGTTCATCGACTACGCGCGGACCCTCGACAAGCAACAATCCGCTCTCATGCCACCCCTCGCAGCGTGATAGACGCCGCAAGCGTTTGATCCTATTCGCTCCCAAGCGCATTCTGCTTCCTCTGCCCTAATAACAGTCTGTATTGTTTAGCCACGAAAATACCTTGCTTGCGTGTTGCCTGTCTATTGGACAGATAAGCGTCGAGAGGTCTGTCTATGTCTGCCTGTCGGTAGACAGGGAGGAGCGACAGAGGATAAACCAACTGCAAAACAATCTATAATCTTGGTCTTTAGTATCTTTACGGCTGAATAACTGCAACTTTAAGTCTCTAATCTTGATCTCTTAACCCCTTGGTGGCTCAATGCTGGTTTCTACGAGCTCGACACGTACTCTTCTGGTGCGCGCAGGGAAGAAGAAAACTTTTTCAACGCCGCTTTCTGCGTAGTAGTTATCTTTTTCGGTACGGCTATCTGCACGTTGACCATTTGATCGCCTCGCTTATTGTTGTGTAATCCAGGAAACCCTTTTCCCCGCAGGCGGAATGTCTTATCAAACGGAGTTCCCGCCGGGATGGTGATCTTTTCCTCCCCCCACAGAGTCGGTACTTTGACCCGATCTCCCAAAACAACCTGAATGTAATGGAGTGGCAGCTTGTATAGAATATCCAGCCCCTGTTTAGTGAACTGGCTATGAGAAATGAGCTCGATTATGATATACAGGTCACCGACCGGGCCGTTGGTTTCTCCGATATTCCCTTGTTTATTCAAGCGGAGTCGGGATCCTTCATCAACCCCAGGCGGGACAGTTATCGATATCTTGCTTTTCTCCTTCACTCGTCCTTTTCCATGGCACCGATTACAGGGTCGCTCGATAATCTCTCCTACTCCTCTGCATTCTGGACATTCCTGGACATTGATAAAGCTGCCGAGTAATGATTGCTGACGATATTCCACCTGGCCGTTCCCGGTGCAAGTAGGACAGACACGAGCGGAAGATCCCGGCTCCATCCCTGAACCGCTGCATGGTTGACAAGCAACATAGCGAGGAACGGTGATCTTCATCTTTGCGCCGAATGCAGCATCTTCTAACGAGATGCGGAGCCGATATTCCAGATTCTCACCTTGCTGGGCCCGGCTTGCGTGGCGTGTAGCTGTCGCGCCGCCCTGGCGAAAAAAGAGATTGAAGATATCATCAACCGAATCAGCGCCGAACCCAAAATCACTAAATGCCTGTCGACTACGCCGGAAATCAGTCGATCGGAAATCGACGCGTTGGAACGGCGCCGCATGGCCGAATCGATCATACTGCGCCCGTTTCTCCGGATCAGAGATGATCTCGTAAGCTTCAGTCACCCGTTTGAATTCTTTTTCCGCTTGCTTTTTTTCTTGCGGATTCATATCGGGGTGGAATTGCTTCGCTTTCCGGCGATAGGCGCGTTTGATCTCCGTTTGTGAGGCGCTCCGGCCTACTCCTAAGATATCGTAATAATCTTGCTTGGTCACTTCTGTCCCTTACCCTTATTAAAGATCACTCTTCCCGCTCCGCTTCCACATACTCATCTTCTGCGCCTTGCTCGGCATCGGATTCAGGCTTGGCAGTGCTTGGCGCTTCTTTATATGCCTCTTCGGCAAGCTGATGTGAAGCCGTTGCCAGTTCATCTATCGCTCTTTTTACCTCTTCGCTTGGCGCCTGCTGCGATAATTTTTCCTGTAAGCGACGCACTTTGTCTTCTATCTCAGCGCGTTTCTCCTGCGATATCTTCTCTCCCAGCTCATTTAAGCTCTTCTCCACTGAGTAAATAAGTTGATCGGCCTGATTTCGAATTTCAATCTCCTCAGCCTGGCGCTTATCCTCTTCGGCATGCGCCTCTGCTTCGCGCCACATCGCTTCGATCTCTGCTTCTGAGAGACGAGAGCTATCTTTGATTGTGATTGAGGCGCTCTTCTCCGTTGCTTTATCCTGTGCGGTAACATGGAGTATTCCATCGGTGTCGATATTGAAGCTGACATCGATTTGCGGAATTCCTCGCGGTGCAGGAGGAATGCCAGCGAGCTGGAATTTCCCCAGTGATTTGTTATCAGCGGTCATCTTCCGCTCTCCCTGAACGACATGGATTTCCACACTCGGTTGATTATCTTCTGCGGTGGTGAATGTCTTTGTCTTCTCAGTGGGGATCGTCGTGTTCCGTTCAATGAGCGGAGTAGCAACACCGCCCAGTGTCTCGATCGAGAGCGTCAGCGGCGTCACGTCGAGGAGGACTAATTCATCGACTTCACCGGACAGTATTGCACCCTGGATCGCTGCACCACGGGCGACGACCTCGTCCGGGTTGATCTCTTTATTGATCTTGTTGGGAAGTATCTCTTCCAATAGCGCTTGCACTTTAGGAATGCGGATCGACCCCCCTACCAGCACCAGTTGATCGATTGTATCAGCATCCTTACCGGCTGCCTGTAAGGTGTTTTTTACGATGTTGATGGTCCGCATAAGAAGATCAGCGATCAATTGTTCCAGCTTGGCCCGTGTGAGTCGCTGCTCCAAATGTTTAGGACCGGTCTGATCTGCGGTGATATAGGGCAGATTGATCGTCGTTTCCATCCGGGACGAAAGCTCCATCTTTGCGGCTTCTGCAGCATCTTTTAGCCGTTGTTTCGCGCTGGGATCGCTGCGTAAATCAATCCCTGTATCACGTTGGAATTCATCGGCAAGCCAATCGATGATCCGCTCGTCAAAATCGTCTCCGCCTAATTCTGTATCACCATCAGTAGCCAATACTTCGAATACGCCCTCACCGATCTCCAGAACAGATACGTCGAAAGTCCCTCCTCCAAGGTCGTAAACGATGATAGTCTGTTCTCCTTTCTTATCCAGTCCGTAGGCGAGTGATGCAGCAGTCGGTTCATTGATGATCCGCTGTACCTCCAGGCCGGCGATTTTACCGGCATCCTTCGTCGCCTGACGCTGTGCGTCGTTAAAATAAGCAGGGACGGTGATCACTGCTTTGGTTATCTTTCTTCCCAGATGCGCTTCCGCATCCTGCTTCAACTTTTGGAGAATCATCGCTGAAATCTGCTCTGGTGAGTACTGATCAACCTTCCCGTTCTGTTCGATTTTGATTCGATAGTCCGTGCCCATCTTTCGTTTGATCGAAGCAATAGTATGCTTCGGGTTGGTGACCGCTTGCCGTTTGGCTAACCTTCCCACCAAGCGCTCATTGTTGTCGGTAAATGCAACGACTGACGGGGTGACGCGTTCTCCTTCAGCGCTGTTAATTACAGCCGCCTCACCGCCCTCAACTACTGCTGCACACGAATTGGTAGTACCAAGATCTATGCCAATTATCTTTTCACTCATTATTTATCATCCTCCAGCTGCCGCTTACCAACCTTCACCTTGCTCGGCCTGATAACACGGCCTGATCTGTAGTATCCCTGTTCAAACTCCTCCAAAATTATCTTGTCCTCTTTGTCTGTAGGAACTATCAGGAGCGCTTCATGGCGGACAGGATCGAAGAGAGTCCCGACCGCTTCAATTGGGGTGATCGCTTTCTGCCGCAATATATCGTCAAGCTGGGCAAATATCTTCTCCATTCCCTTGATGAACGCTTTTGTGTCATCATTGCCATTAAAGGAAGTGAAAGCTCGCTTTAAGTTGTCATATAACGGAAGAAAAGAGAGAATTTCCCAATCAGAGACCCTCTCTTCAAGGGCGAGCATCTCTTTTGCCGTCCGTTTCTTGTAATTTTCAAAATCGGCCTGAAGTCGCTTGAGCCGATCGACTAACTCTTTCTGTTCTTCCTCTTTTCCCGCAAGTTCATCTTGCTCATTTAGAGTAGGTGTATCCCTAAGCTGCTTTTCGTCAACTTGTGATTGTTCATTAACTGTTATGTCCATTTATCGTTACCTCCTGGTTTAACAAAAAGAAATTATTCCGTCACAAAGGCAAGTGGTCAGGGGATATGGGTTATGGGTTCACGATCTCTATGCTTTCACTCAGCGATTGTTTCATTCACCGCGAACCTTTTTCCGTTCATTTCTTAACCCAAACACCATAACTTAGTCTTTTTTAAGTTGTGGTCAATACTCCTTTCAGTCGCTGCGCAAAATAGCTGGTAGCAGAGACTGCTTTTGCATAATCCATCCATAACGGCCCGATAGTCCCCAAAATCCCGGCATGTGTTCCGTAATCAGCCGTGATAATCGCATAATCGCTGATATTAGCAAGTGGATAATTACCGATAGATGCGACGATCCCCGTCTGTCCCCGCCGGACCTCGGTGATCGCTTCGATAAACGACTCTTCATCATCTATTGACTCGATCAACCCGGTCAGATTGCGCAATGATTCTTCAGCAGCGATTCCTTCCGCTTTCTTTACCATGTTATAGATACCTTCACAGTAAATATGGCGATGCAGTTTCCGTTTCAGCAAATTTCCCAAAATGATCAGCATGCTGCTTACTGCCTTATTATGCCAACCATCACGGTCTTTGCTATAGGCCAAAGTTCGTAAATCTTCCAACTTCATTCCATGGAAATTGTAGTTGATGACAGCGGCAGCTTCATCGATCTCATCGATAGACAGGTGTTCTTCAAGCTGCGCAATACCACTTTCAATGATCCCCAGGTCAGAGACGATCACCACTAGCACAATCCGCGGACGCTGGCTGGTAATAGTTACGTAATCAAATTTGGTCTCCTCCAGCTGCGGGGGGATAACAAACCCTACTACCTCTGTTGTATTGGCGAGCAATAGCGCGGTATGCTGCAATAAGTCATCGATATCAAAGCATTTCATCTGATATGATTCGATGACCTGAAAGGAGTCTTGTTGGATCACCTCTGAAAGTTCTAATAACCAGTTGACGAAGAACCGATATCCCTTGGGCGTCGGAGTCCGTCCGGCAGATGGATAAGCCTTTTCAATATACCCCTTCTCTTCCAGTTCATTCATGTCGTTGCGCACTGTGGCGGAACTGAACGACAAGTTATAATCCTGGAGAAGGGTACGCGAAGATACCGGCTCCTGTTTCTTGACATAATGATCAATGATCGCTTTTAAGATCAGGTTTTGTCTCTCTTCCATAATTTTCTCATCTAAGTTGTTTTAGCACTCACGGTGCCTGTCTGCTAATATAATAACGGAGCAGGACTACCATGTCAAATCTATGTCAAGATTTATCTTTTGTCTTTGTCTGTAACTATTCAGGAGCCAGGAGACAGGAGTCAGGAGCCAGGAGTCAGGAGTCAGGAGCCAGGAGTCAGGAGTCAGGAGACAGGAGCCAGGAGTCAGGAGTCAGGAGACAGGAGTCAGGAGCCAGGAGTCAGGAGTCAGAAGACAGGAGTCAGAAGACAGGAGTCAGAATCCAGAATAGAGGATAAAACGAATTGATGAGGCTTTTGCCAAACAATCAA
>CAYSQQ010000009.1:0-15892 GCA_964433275.1 uncultured Thermotogae bacterium | reverse complement strand
TCCTCCTTCCTCCTTCCCTGTCTTACCCATCACCCATTATCTCTTCACCATGTCCAACTTCCCAACCGTGAACCGTGAACCCGGAACCTTGAACCTCTTCCCCGTTTAGAAGCGGCCCGAAATGGAAATTCCTATCCTTTGAACTTAATCTCTACGTACTCGGTGGTCAATACTTCTGTTCTGCAAGAAGGTAGCGTAATAGTTTGCTATTCTCGCTCGAATCGCTTGATTTCTTCTTGTGCTCTGCGTTGCTCGTCTCTTTCCTGCAGTTTACGCCGTTTATCATATAGTTTCCGTCCTTTTGCTACTCCAAGTTCTACTTTGGCATACCCGCGTTTAAAATAAAGGCGCAGAGGGATCACTGCATATCCTTTTTGTTGGATCTTATCGCGTATCCGTTCAATTTCGCGCCGGTGAAGAAGTAATTTCCGCTCCCTTTCAGGGGTAACGTTATAAATATTCCCCTCTTTATAGGCTGAGATGTGAACATTGAGCATAAAAACCTGGTCTCCCTTAATGACAATGTACCCCTCACGCAAGGAACACTGTCCGGCCCGCAAGCTTTTGACTTCTGTTCCGCGCAGCGCAATTCCCGCTTCGATCCTCTCTTCGATCTCATAATTATGGTACGCTTTTTTATTAGTGGCAATAACTTTTATCATCGCGTGTTAAGGCTATCGGGCGCCTGCTGGTTCTGCAAGAAGACTCTATCTCTTCTCTGTTCACTTAAGTCTTGCTTCATTTTTGCTGCTTGCCATTTTAGTTTTCATGGACATTCCGCTTGATCTCTTCTTTGTATGCGGGGTTTGTTCCGCTTGACTCCCTCACTATATTTAGACTATCCTTATCTGTTAACTTTTGCAAGGAGGCCGAATGACAGATAATCATCTCTCTTTATGGACCGCTATTCAATCCGTCCTGCGAGAAGAAATTTCCCATACAAGTTACGAAACATGGTTCGCCAATACAGACTTAAGCTCTATTGATAATACAGCTCTTACAATAACCGTCCCGAACTCGTTTACAAAAGGAGGATTAGAGAAACGCTACCGGCCTCTTCTTGAACAGACTGTTTCCACAATTTGCGGTCGTCCGATGACGATAAATTTCGCCGTGCAGGAGAAAACAGAGCGTGCTCCAGTCGAACCTGTTCTTGATAAGGGTCCGGAAATAACTTCTCGTGAAAAGCCGCTTCCTCTGAACCCAAATTATACTTTCGCCCACTTTGTGCGTGGAAATAATAACCATTTAGCCTATGCCTCATCGATCGCTGTTGCGGAAGCTCCTGGAAAAGCATATAACCCATTGTTTATTTACGGATCAGTTGGGTTAGGTAAGACCCACCTCCTACAGGCGATCGGAAACCATATATCTACAGATACTGCGCCGCGGAATATTATGTACACAACTTCCGAACGGTTCTCAATTGAAATGATCTCTTCCATCCGTAATAATACCACGGCTGACTTTCGTGCCAAGTTTCGTAAGCTTGACATTCTCCTCATCGATGATATCCAGTTTTTAGAAGGTAAAGAAGGAACCCAAGAAGAACTGTTCCACACCTTTAATGAACTCTACGGTCAAGAGAAGCAGATTGTTCTCTCCAGTGACCGCTCGCCGGAGAAGCTATCCGGATTACAAGACCGGTTGGTCTCTCGCTTCCGCTGGGGCCTTGTCGCCGATATTCAGCCGCCTGTGTTGGAAACTCGAATCGCTATTTTAAGCGAGAAGGCACAGCTGCGTGGAATTGAAGTTGACGACTCGATTATCGAGTTGATTGCCTCTCGTATTTCTTCAAATGTTCGCGCATTAGAAGGAGCATTAATAAAAGCGATCGCGTATTCCGAACTTCAGGGAACTCAACTATCCGTAAGTAACCTTGAAAACATGCTTCCTGAAGAAGGCAAACGTCCTCTCCTTACCGTTGAATTAATTAAAGAAGAAGTGGCTGCCCAATATCATCTCACCCGCCGTGATTTAGAGGGATCGAGTAGAAAAAGGGAGTTAGTACACGCACGCCAGATCGCAATCTACATAGCGCGAGAAATGACGGCTAGTTCCTTTCCGTCCCTTGGGAAATCTTTCGGAAATCGTGATCACAGCACCATTATGCATTCTTATTCAAAGATCAAAAAACTCCTCGAAGATACACCGTTGCTCTATAGTGAGATTAAAGAAATACAAGAAAATATTTTATCAAAATATACCCGGCGCGGATAGGCAAGAGATATCGATCAAGTAAAGGTTTTCAGACATGCCAAGTAGAAACATAGAAAGAAGGAGTTGTTGTGGATAACTCTGGGGAGAAAAGGCTAAAAAACAGTGGATATCATCTCTTTTGTGTGGGAAACTCCCGTGGATAACAACCGCGGAATGTTAATAAACAAAGAAATCACCAGTTTTTACGTAAAAACCACTGCTTATCCCCAGAGTTATCCACAAAGAGAAACTGCGGGAGTTTGTATCGTTGGCAAAGTTTTCCCCAAAAAAGACAGTCTTTATAACAATAACTATGTTAAATAATAAATTAGAATGGATAGAAATCTTAGCCAACCAGAATGGACTGAAAACTGCTGCCCGCATCGCTGAATTATCAGCGCTCTGGCCTCAGATTGTTAGCCCCCTTCTTGCCTCAATGTCGCGAGTTAGTTCTCTTTGCAATCATGTTCTCATAATTGAAGTTGCCGCTCCGGTTATCAGTCAGGAGCTTTCTATCATCTCCTCGCAACTAATAGAAAAAATAAATTATTCCTTTCCTGTAAACCATATTTTGGAAATTAGATTTATTCCCGGATTGTTTGTTAAAAACAAGCATTCTCCTCGTATTTCCCTTTCTCAACAGGAGAAAAAGAGTGTTGTTGCAGATATTGGACATCTATTTAAAGATAACTTAGGAGTATCTTTGCAACGCTTGGTTAACGCTGCTCAGATGAGGGCTGAACAAGATATACAGGACGGAGCTGTTCGCTGCCGGTTGTGTGGATGCCCGGCAAGCGTTCCTGTGGATGGAGTCTGCAGTGGCTGCCGGTTTGACGGATCTCTTTCCACCCAGCCATCAAGCAAGAAAGAGAATTCCTCTTAACATAAGTCTTTATTGCGGGGAGGACAACTCGTCGCTACAATAAACCTTACTATGATTAAAAGCACAACGATTATTGCTCTTCGGTCACCAGCTGAAAAACGAGCTGTCATTGCCTGTGACGGACAAGCCACGCTGGATACGGTAGTAATTAAGAGCAGAACGCGAAAAGTGCACCGGCTTTATGATGGAACGATCATTGGAGGGTTTGCAGGAGCTACTGCTGATTGTTTGGCTCTCCTGGATAGATTTGAAGAACACCTTAAAGAGTACGACGGGCAACTACGACGGGCAGCGGTGGAATTATCAAAAGAATGGAGGACGGACCGTCATTTGCGCCAGTTAGAGGCGATTATAGTCTGTGCGGGAAAGGAATGTCTGTTGATGATCTCTGGAGCTGGAGATGTGTTAGAAGCTGATGACAACATGTTCGGGGTTGGGTCAGGCGGAGCTTATGCCCTTGCAGCAGCGCAGGCGATTCACTCTGTTTCGGAACTTCCGATTACAGATATTGCGGAAAAAGCGCTGAAAATAGCAGGGAAAATCGATATTTACACCAACACAAACATCACCATGGAAGAAGTTTTGTGGTAAAGAGGGAGCAATAATGCCGATCATTGAGGTAAAAGAGACGAAAATATCAGGTCTGACTCCACTCCGGATTGTCGCTGAGCTCGATAAGTATATAGTTGGCCAAACAGAAGCGAAACGACAAGTCGCGATTGCGCTTCGTAATCGGATGCGGAGACAGATGATAACCGGTGAAATTCACGCTGAGATAAAGCCGAAGAATATCTTGATGATCGGGCCGACCGGAGTGGGGAAAACAGAGATCTCGCGCCGCTTGGCAAAATTAACTACATCCCCGTTTTTAAAAGTAGAGGCAACCAAATTTACCGAAGTTGGGTATGTCGGTCGGGATGTTGAGTCGATGATCAGGGATCTGGTCGATATTGCAATTGGCATTGTCAATGAAGCGGCGATTCTCCAGGTAGAGGATGAAATATCCGAGATGGTGGAAGAGCGGCTTCTCGATGCCCTATTACCGATTGATCAAGATAACGCAGAAGATAAGTCAGAACGGGATGAACGCGTGCAGCGGACACGCGCCAAGCTGGGGCGCAAACTACGCCGGGGAGATTTAGACGAACGGCACATCGAAATCAAGATAGAGGCACAGATCATTCCTCAGCTTGAGGTCTTCAGTCAAGAAGGAATGGACCAAATTGGAATAGATATGACCGATATGCTTTCCGGGATAATCCCTTCTTCCACCCGCACGCGGCGCGTAAAGATCAAAGAGGCGCGGCCAATCTTGTTTGACCAACTGGTCAGTGAGACGATCAATATTGAGGAGATTCGACAGAAAGGGATTAAGTTGGCAGAAGAGACAGGGATAATATTCCTTGACGAGCTCGATAAAGTCGCTGCCGGTGGACGAGAAGAGAGGGGCGGGCCGGGCGTTTCAAGGCAAGGAGTGCAACGCGATCTATTGCCTCTCCTTGAGGGGACGACGGTACGTACTCGCTATGGAAATGTGAGCACGGAGAATATTCTCTTTATCGCTGCGGGTGCGTTCAATATGTCTAAGCCGTCTGATCTGATCCCTGAACTACAAGGACGCCTTCCGATTCGGGTGGAATTGGAAGACCTCACAGCAGAGGATTTTATGATCATTCTCACTCATCCTAAAGATGCGTTGGTGAAGCAATATCATGCACTTCTCGCAGTAGAAGGAGTAGAACTTGAGTTTGAGGAAGAAGCGATCGCCGAGATAGCGAAGATCGCGTACCGTCTCAATCAGACGACAGAGAATATTGGCGCGCGACGTCTTTCTACGGTGATGGAAAAACTGGTAGAGGAGATTTCATACACCGCGGATAGAAGGAGAGGAGAGAAGATAGAAATCGACAGTGATTACGTGCGCAGTCGCCTTGAAGGGATCATCGAAGATCCAGATCTGTCGCGTTATATCCTGTAGCGATTTACGGCGGCGCAGGTTGATCAGGCGGCACAGGGGAGACTCAACGGCTACAGAGAATAAACGGTTTGAGGTAATAGGTTTTAGGATAAACAGGTTTCGATAGGAATCCATCTATGAACTCTGGTTTATCGATTCAATCGTCCCTATGAACCCGTAATCTTTTTGCGTCAAAAACATAGAGATAGTTGCAATATCTCTGCTTGGAGGTAGCGATAAAATGATCCAGCTCATATTACCGGATGGCAGCAAGATGGAGTTCAAAGAAGGGGTTTCCCTATATGAAGTGACGCAGGCTATCGGTCCGCGGTTGGCCAAGACCGCGGTCGGCGCCCTCGTTGACGGTGAATTGCGCGATCTGCGCGAACGAGTGTATGAGAATTGCGCGATTCATATTATCACTTTTTCATCGCTGCAAGGGCTCGAAATATTACGCCATACCACAGCGCACATCATGGCGCAAGCGGTCAGAGATCTCTTCCCCGAAGCTAAATTGGGAATAGGGCCGGCGATTGCTGATGGGTTTTACTATGACTTTGACCTTCCGCAAAGACTTTCCAGCGCTGACCTGGAAAAGATCAGTGTGGAGATGAGGCGAATAATCGCTGCCGACCTGCTGATTGAGCGATTAGAGAAACCAAAAAAGGAAGCAGCAGAGATTCTACGGGAACGCGGCGAGGAACTGAAACTCAAGTTAATAGAGGAGCTCGATACAGAAACGGTGACGTTCTATCGACAAGGCGAATTCATCGATTTATGTCGCGGGCCTCACTTGCCGGCCACCGCTTGCGTCAACCCTAATGCGTTTAAATTGACTTCTGTCGCGGGGGCATACTGGAAGGGAGATGAGAGCCGGCCGATGTTGCAAAGAATCTACGGCACGGTTTGGAATAAGAAGACGGAACTTGATGCCTATCTGGAAAGATTGGCAGAAATAGAGAGACGCGACCATCGCAAGCTGATCAAGGAGCTTGACTTAGTCAGTTTTCACGAAGAAGCAGGAGCAGGGCTGGCCTACTGGCACCCCAAAGGGGGCCGGATGCGGGTCCTTATCGAAGATTACTGGCGAAAGCTCCACTATGAAGGCGGCTATGAAATCATCTTCACTCCTCATATCGGCCGTGCCAAGCTATGGGAGACTTCTGGTCATCTCGATTTCTATCGCGACGGAATGTACGCGCCGATGGATATCAACGGGCAGGATTACTATATCAAGCCGATGAACTGCCCGTTCCATGTGATGATTTATAACTCACGCCCCCGTTCGTATCGCGATCTACCACTACGCTGGGCTGAATTGGGAACGGTCTATCGGTATGAACGAAGCGGCACATTACACGGGATGTTACGCTTGCGCGGGTTTACTCAGGATGACGCGCACATTATCTGTACCCCGGAACAGATTGACGAGGAAATTTTGCGGGTGCTCGATTTCAGTCTGAACCTGCTTCGCGGGTTTGGATTCAACAAGTTCAAGCTTGAACTTTCGGTCCGTGATCCTAAGACTCCAGAGAAGTATGCCGGCGAGGATCCGATGTGGGAACAAGCAGAAGTCTCTCTCGTCAAGGCGTTGGAGGCCAAGAACTTTTCCTACGAACGGATGGAAGGGGAAGCGGTCTTCTATGGCCCTAAGATCGACATCAAAATAGAGGATGCGCTTGGTCGCACGTGGCAGTGCACAACGATCCAGTTTGATTTCAATATTCCCGGTCGGTTTGATATGGCCTATATTGGTGAAAACGGAACCAAGCAGCGACCATACATGGTTCATCGCGCTTTATTAGGGAGTCTTGAGCGATTCTACGCTCTGTTGGTGGAACACTATAACGGCGCGTTTCCTGTTTGGCTCTCTCCCCTTCAGGTTGTAGTCTTACCGGTCAGTCAGGATAACATCGACTATGCGCAGTCGATCGCGCAACAGTTAAAAGCGGTAGGAATTCGGGTAGAGGCATGGACCGAGCGTGGACGGACATTAAATTACCGAATTCGACAAGCGCAAATAGAGAAGATTCCTTATATGCTCGTTGTCGGTAAACGCGAGCAGGAGAAAGAGAATGTCGCGGTCAGGCTGCGAACAGAAGAGGATTTAGGACCGTACCAGTTGGACCGATTCATTGAGTTGATTAACGAGAAAATTACGCGTAAAGAGCTGGAATAAAGTTTATGTAAAGATGTACAGGCAGGGTGTCTTGGCAGGAGCATTGAATAGAAAGAAAAAGAGTGGTGTTCTAATTCGCCCCCATCTCAATCGGTGAGAACAATCTGGTCGCGGATCTTTTCCAGTAACTTCACTCCGATGCCGTGAACGCGGCGCAGGTCTTCCACTGAGGTGAACGGGCCGAACTCGGTGCGAAAGGCGATAATCCGCGCCGCCAGTACCGGCCCGATTCCAGGTAGAGTGATTAAGTCATCGACCGAGGCGGAGTTAACATTGACCAAGGCCGGCTGGGGTGCTATAAAGACAGGCGTGATTATCTGTGCTCCTACAAGCGGGATCGGTTGTGGGAGTGGCGGTGTGCGCGGCAAGGGAAAGAGGATAATTCCGCAGATAAGCAGCGCGACAGCAAGGAGTGCAGCGAGCGCTATCTCTTGTCGGGGGGTTAAATGGGATTTCACTCAAATAATTCTCTGATTTGGACGATACCTGCTTGTTCCAATGTATTGCGCATCGGCTCAGCCAATCGTTCGTAACGCGGGCGGCCGAATTTATCAGAGAATCCTTTGATAAAGATGGTCCGCAACTCATTGCTCAACCAGGGGGAAGATTGTAGTAAATCGGCGGACTTGTGACACAGCGCCTCCACTTCCGGAATATAAACCTCAAGTTGAGCCGCGCGTTGAAAGAGAGAAAGAGCTTTTTTCCTGTCGGAAGCGAGCGACTTCTCAGCGGCAGAGAACAGCTGGCGACGGATCGACTCTCGTTTGGAGACCAAGCGCATCTTCTTCTCTTGCTCTCGGCGCTGCTTGAGTTCGCGGCGGGAAAATTTCAGGATGTGCCGTGCGCAACCAAGGTGACAACGCGGGAACTCAGAGGATAATTTGGCAATTTGACCATGTAAAGAGAGGCAGGCGGAGCAGGTACTGTAAGTGACGTTCGTGTAATATTGATAGTAAGTCCTTGTTCGCCGCAACGGCCATCTGGTCATGAATCTCTCCTTATATGATTTATTGTAAACAAAATAAGAGACGATGCAACAACTGGGGGGTGATTAAATTTGCATACCACCCAGCGGTACAGGTATCATAATATTTGCTATGTCAACTAAACCGTCCAAGGAGGTTTCTTGTGCGAGATTTTACCGAACGAGTGTTGGATAAAGCCTGCGCAGCAGGCGCTACATTTACTGAGATACGGATCGTAAATCGGAGAACAGAGAGCATAGAGATCAAGAATGGATCTCCAGAAGCGATCAGCAACAGGACTAGTTATGGTTGGGGGGTACGAGTAGTCGTTGCCGGAGGATGGGGATTTGCCGCCAGTTCGCGCGTCGAAAAGGAGGAGATAGACCGAGTCGTCGATTTGGCAATCCAGATAGCCCGTGCAAGCGCAACGAACAAAAAAGAAGACGTCAGGTTGAGCCCGAGTGAGAAGATTCAACAGAACTATCGGACTCCGCTCAAGATCGACCCATTTACTGTTCCTCTCGCGCAGCGGATCGATCTTCTTCTTACCGCCGAGGGCCGCTTGCGCCAGGAGAAGGGAGTGAAGATATCGCAAGCATTTATGACTCTCTTTGGCGAGGAAAAGTTCTTCGCCAATAGCGAGGGGAGTTACATTGAGCAGGAGATAATCGAATGTGGAGCCGGGATCACTGCCAGAGCTCTTAAAGAGGGTGAGATTCAGGTGCGCTCCTATCCTAACTCGTTCCGCGGCAACTTTACCACTGGTGGATATGAGTTCATTGAGTCGCTCAACCTGGCCGAGCATGCTCCTCGCGTCGCCAGCGAGGCAGTGGCGCTTCTCTCTGCGCCGCAGTGTCCATCCAAAGAGACGACACTGATCATCGACGGCTCGCAACTAGCATTACAGGTCCATGAATCGTGCGGCCACCCAATTGAACTCGACCGTGTCTTCGGCAGTGAAGCGAGTTATGCTGGTACGAGTTTTCTCACCCCGGAAAAACTAAGCCAATTCCGTTACGGTTCGGAGATTGTAAACATCATCGCCGATGCTGCCGTCCCCGGCGGATTAGGGACGTTTGGGTTTGATGATGAGGGCGTACCAGCACAACGGACACAAATTATCGACAACGGGATTTTTGTCGGTTATCTCACGTCGCGTGAAACAGCAGCTCAGTTAGGACAGTTGAGCAATGGGACGATGCGTGCCGATGGCTGGAGTAATATACCGCTGATTCGCATGACAAATATCAATCTCCAACCAGGGGAGTGGACATTCGATGATATGATCGCCTCCACCGAAGAAGGACTCTATGTTGAAACGAACCGCAGTTGGTCGATCGATGACCGCAGGCTCAACTTTCAATTCGGCACGGAGATCGGGTGGGAGATTAAGGACGGCAAGCTGGCGCAGATGGTTAAAAACCCAACCTATACTGGAATTACACCCCAGTTTTGGGGTAATTGCGATGCTATCTGTAATGATGACCACTGGCAGATGTGGGGAACGCCCAATTGCGGCAAAGGGGAACCAGGGCAGATGGCCCATGTTGGGCATGGAACCGCGCCGGCTCGGTTTCGTAATGTGCGCGTAGGAGTGATGAAATGACGCAGATCAATAACATGCTCACTGAAATTTTGCAGTTTTCCCGCGCCGATCAGACAGAGATCGTCTACATGGGAAAGGATTCCGCTCTCACTAGATTCACCAATAATTATATTCATCAGAACGTAGCAGAGAGTAATGGCACCGTCTCCATCCGTGTTGTGGCAGGGAAGAAGATCGGATCAGCTGCTACCAATCAGCTAGATAAACAGTCACTGCGCAGCGCGGTGGAGAAAGCGTTAGAGATTGCCAATACACAACGCGAAGATCCGTATTTTCAATCTCTTCCCACGCCGACACCGTACCAAAAGATCGAGACGCATGTTAGCGCTACAGCGGAATTTACCCCGCAGCAACGGGCGCAAACTGTAACCACGATCGTGGAATTAGCAGAACAAAGTAACGTTATCGCCTCTGGCGCGATCTCCACTGGAACGAGCGAGATTGCAATCGTCAATTCACTGGGGATAAACGCCTATCAACGAGGGACCAGCGCTGCTCTCAATTTAATCGTCAGCAGCGCTGATGGGGCTTCTGGCTATGCCAACTATTTAACGCGCGATGTCACCCAGATCGATATTATTGCGCTCACTGAGCAGGCGATCGATAAATGCTTACAGGGAAAAGACCCGATTACGATTGAGCCAGGAGAGTATGTAACGATCCTTGAGCCCGATGCGGTAGGAACATTTGTCTCTTTCCTCGGTTATCTGGGAATGGGAGCGCTGGCGTTACAAGAGGGACGGAGTTTTATGGTAGATAAACTGGGCAAACAGATTGCCGGAGACAACATTACTATCTGGGATGATGGTCTCAATCTCCAGGGGATGCCGATGCCGTTTGATTTCGAAGGAGGAGCGAAAGAGAAGGTAAGTTTGATCGAAAAAGGAGTCGCCAAAGGGGTAGTTTATGACTCTTATACTGCCGGCCGCCAGCCGGGGAAACAATCGACCGGACATGCTCTCCCTGCCCCGAACAGTTCCGGCCCCATGCCGCTCCATCTCTTTATGGAGGGAGGGGAGTCTTCTTTAGCGGAGATGATCGCTTCAACAGAGCGGGGTATCTATGTCACCCGTTTCCACTATACCAATCCGGTTGAACCGATGAGCACCACGATAACCGGTCTGACGCGTGATGGAACGTTCTTGATCGAGGAGGGAAGGATTACCTCTCCCCTCGGAACTTTGCGGTTTACCGACAGCATCTTAAAAGCCCTCTCGCATGTCTCCCAGATATCGAAAGAGACGGTGCTTACAGGAAGCTTCTTCGGCGGCAGCCGCGTGCCGGCGTTAAAGACCGATCGATTAAGATTCAGCGGCTCAGCGGAGAAGGCGTAGCAAGCAGAATGGAAGAGCGAAAGCGGGCGCGTGAACTGGGAGTCACCATTGGTTTGCTTGCGCCGGGTCAGTTGAATTCTATCACTGATGTGCCAGGGGTAGAGGTGGGGCATCTTTCGCTTCTCCGTGGTGAAGGGAAGTTAGTTCCAGGAACAGGGCCAGTGCGCACCGGCGTTACAGTGATCAAGCCTCATCCAGGAAACCTTTTTTTGGATAAAGTTCCTGCTGCTGTCCATGTAATCAATGGATTCGGTAAAACGATCGGATTGGTCCAGATCATCGAACTGGGGGTGATCGAAACGCCGATTGTCCTCACTAATACCTTATGCGCTGGACTGGCGGCAGATGGTCTTATCGAATACATGCTGCACCAGAATCCCGCTATCGGGGTGACGGCCGGTTCGGTTAACCCGGTGGTGGGAGAATGCAACGATAGCTTTTTGAACGATCTGCGAGGCCGTCATGTACGACAGGAGCATGTCCTTGCTGCGCTGGCAAAGACCTCTTCCGGGCCGGTGGAAGAGGGATCGATCGGCGCCGGCGTGGGGATGTCGGCCTTCGGTTATAAAGGGGGGATCGGCACATCATCACGGATAGTGGGTGGCTATACCATCGGCGTGCTGGTCCTCGTCAACTGCGGCCGTAAAGCGGAATTGACGATCGCCGGAGCACCAGTGGGCGCTGCTCTTCCAGCGACAACTGCCGAGACGGATAACGACGGCTCGATTATGATTGTCATTGCCACTGACGGGCCTCTATCTGCACGCCAATTAGGGCGGTTGGCTAAACGCGCGACACACGGACTGGCGCGGACTGGCGCCAATTCAGCCCATGGAAGTGGAGAGATCGTTATTGCTTTTTCCACTGCAGAGCATATCCCCCATCACGCATCGAGTTCGACGCTAAGGTTAACCAGACTACACGAATCCGGCACGGATCTATCCCGCCTGTTCTGCGGGGCGGCAGAGGCGACAGAAGAGGCGATCGTAAATGGATTATTTACTGCGCAGACAGTCATTGGGCGTGATGGGAATCGGCGCTTGGGATTACCCATCAGAGAGACTTTGGCATTGATCGCGACCAGAAATACAAGGTTCTAATAGGAGGAAACAAATGCAAATTGGCAAGTTACCGCGCAAAAGGATTGCCGTTCTACCGACTCCGTTCCAGGAGCTTAAATCATTGAGCAAGGAACTGAACGGACCACGGATATTCATCAAACGTGATGATCTTACCGGTCTTGCGTTCGGAGGAAACAAAGCACGCAAGCTGGAATTTATTTTTGGTGATGCGATTGAGAAAGGAGTAGACACAGTACTCACCGCAGGAGCTTTGCAATCTAATCATGTCCGGATGACAGCGGCAGCCGCAGCTCAGTTCGGCCTGCGAGCCGTTCTCTTTCTGCGGGGCAAAGAACCGAATACATATAAAGCAAATCTCCTCCTCGATCGCCTATTGGGAGCAGAGATTGAGTTCATCGACACTGATGATCGTGAGGAGATAATCCGCCGAATGGCAGCAGCAGCCGAACACCTTAAAAGCAAGGGGAGCAATCCGTATATCATTGCTGGCGGCGGTTCAACGCCGATTGGTTGTGCAGGTTATTACGTGGCGTTGACAGAGCTGCTTACGCAGGTTAATGAGATGGGAATTCATATTGACCATCTTCTTCTTGCCAGCGGCGGCGGCGGCACTCACGCTGGAGTCGTCCTGGGAGCAAAAGCACTCAATTTTGCGCTCAATGTAATTGGGATCAGCGTGTCACGGCCAGCAGACGCCGTTGTCGAGCGGGTCTGTCAGCTATCAGAAGAGACGGCCTGTCATTTAGGACATAAGCTTAGTTTTTCGCCGGCGGAGATTGAAGTTTATGATCAATACATCGGTGCTGGTTATGCCATTCCCACCCCAGAAGGACTCGCCGCAATCCGGCTCGTTGCACAGACAGAGGGGATTTTTCTCGATCCGGTCTACACCGGAAAAGCAATGGCCGGCTTAATTGATCTGATCGCTAAACAGCGGTTTTGTCGCGATGAGGCAGTCGTTTTTTTACATACCGGTGGAACGCCCGCGCTCTTTGCTGATGAAATGATCTGGAACGGATAAAATGATCTTTGGAGCAAGCACACTCGCGTTCTTCCATAATCGAGATCATACATGGAGAACGGTAGTGGAGGCGACACAAAGAATCACCTCCCTCAACCTTGGCGTGGAGATATGGACTTGCCTGCAGGCAGCAGGTCAAAGTTTGTCTGATACGGATTGCGCGGCGCTTCATGCGGCTGGAACCGACGCGCCATTTATATCGATGCACACACAGCTTGATAGGTGGGATCGACGCTCATTGTGCCAAGAGATAGATCAGTGCGCTGCTCTTGGCGCGACTACGCTTGTCCTCCATGACGTGACGCTCGACTGTCATCACCCTGCCTCGAAACCGGATTACCCAGAGATAATGCGCTTGGCACGAAGAGCGCGTGCTCATGGCCTTGCACTTGCGATCGAAAACAGTAAAAACAATCTGTGGCTCCTTGATCAGATCCTCGACCGCATCGGTGATGATCCGCAAAAGACGAATATTGGGATCTGTATTGACGTTGGCCGCGCTTATATGTCGACAGATGCAGGGCGGCAGCCGATCCGCGCTTATCTTGAGCGGTATAAAGAGCAATTGATCCACCTCCATTTACACGATAATGACGGGGGTGAAGATGTGCATCGCGTACCAGGCGAAGGGTCGATCGATTGGCCGGGGGCGCTGGAGACGATTCACCAGATAGATTATCGCGGGCCAGCGGTGATTGAACTCCATTCGACGGGTGATCCGATTGCCGATATAAAGAGAGCAACACGATTTTTTGCGCATCTCATATCAGCTTAGTGGCGCGCAACTGGATAACCTAAACTGCTGCTTTATTTAGGAGTGTGATAGTCTTTAAAAAATAAAGCGGCTGGTTGCTGTTTGGAGTGAACAGCGAATTCTCGCCGGCAAATAATTATAACGCTGTTCTCGCGTCTGTTCGCGGCTCTCTTTCAAGGCGCCACGGTAAGAGACAGGCAGCGGGCTTGTTCTTCCCCCCCTTCCCGTCTTTCACTTGACAAAGAAGTTTCGAGCAGTATAATCAGAACTAAGAATTATTTTTAATTACTGGAAACGGCCTGGCCTCCCTTGGAGCGGCGCCGGAGAGTGGAATTCTTAAGACTCTCCGACAGGATGAGAGAACACACGCTGCCCGCAAGCTTGGATCGAGCAAAACGCCTTTGCAGGCGCGCCGATACCACTTGGAACGGCAAGGTAAGTTTTGCAAGGGGGTGAGAGCGACGAGCATTTCAATTGCGTGGATGGCAAATAAGCGAAAGATTCCAATCTAAAGAAAAAAGGAGAAGCATTCAATGAGAAATAAGAGGATGAAGGAGAGTTTAACCGTTGCGGTGTTGGCGCTGCTGGTGACAGCGGCATTTGGGTTAGGAGTAGCGGCAGCAGGCCAGCTTGCTGCGGAAGATAGGATTGAAGTTGTGGTCAGTTTCTCTGTCTTGTACGATTTTGTGACGTTCATCGGTGGCGATAGGGTAGAAGCTACCACAATGCTCGAATTCGGCGGCTGCCCGTGCGGCTGGGATCCAGCGCCAGGCGATATCAAGAAGCTTATTGGCGCCGACATGTTCATCCACCTTTCCCGCTTTGTCGATCCGTGGACCGATAGGGTCCTTGCGGCGGCGGATGTTCCCTATTTAGTCGTAGTTGAAGTCGCGAAGGGGCTGCCAACACGCCTGATCGGGGGGGCGAAAGATCCGCACCTGTGGCTCGACCCGATCAATGCCAAGTTGATGGTCAACACGATTATGCGCGCCTTGATCGAACAAGATCCGGCCGGCGAGGCGCTCTATGTGGAGAATGCGGGTCGGTTGCAGCGGCAGTTAAACGACCTGGACGCAGCCTTTAGGACTGAGTTGGCAGGGCTTCCCTTGCGGGAGTTCATCGTCTTTCATCAGGCGCTCGATTATTTTGCGGTAAGATACGGCCTTGTTGCCCATCCCTTGGTTGTGTTTTGGCTTGACGATCCAGTGCCGGGAAGGATGGTCGAGCTGATCCGCCTCGCCCGCGAGCTTGGGATACGGTACATCTTCACCGAAATACCCGGGGAGGAACTGTTTGAAGTCCTTGCAGCAGAGATCAACGCTGAGGTATTGCTGTTCAAGGCTGTGCCATTTGCTCCGCGGGCGGAAGGAGAGGAATTGAGTGCCTATGTGGCGACGATGCACGACTTCTTGGCTAATCTTGTGCGCGCATTAGGAGGTTAACCGATCATGACACAGCCGGTCATCCGGATCAATGATCTCTCGTTTAGTTATCCGGCCTCTTCACTTGTGTTGGAGGATGTCTCCCTCGCTGTTAAGCGGGGGAGCATCCTTGGGTTGGTCGGCCCGAATGGAGGCGGCAAGACGACTCTGCTCAAGTTGATCTTAAAGCTGCTTCCTTTGCAACAAGGAACCATCGAGCTTTTCGGTCGACCGCTGGTGCAATTTGACGAATGGCACCGCGTCGGTTATCTCAGCCAGAAGATGTGGAGTTCCGATCGCAATTTTCCGGCATCGGTGGAAGAGGTCGTTGCCAGTGGGAGAGTGCAGCGACTCGGGCTGTTACACCGTTTGCGAGCGGATGATCGGCAGAAGGTCCGGTCGGCGTTGGAACGGGTCGATATGTGGGCATATCAGCATCGCAACATCGCTCAACTATCCGTCGGCCAACAGAGACGGATCTTTTTAGCACG
>CAYSQQ010000008.1:0-16309 GCA_964433275.1 uncultured Thermotogae bacterium | reverse complement strand
AGGTGATAATTTCACCTGCCCGCGATCAGTAAAACCTACCGTAACTACTCAGGAGCCAGGAGCCAGAATTCAGGAGTCAGAATGAAAAGGGACCCAGCCAAGCATTTTCAAGACTTGATTGTTTGGCAAAAGGCTCAACTCAGGAGCCAGGAGCCAGAATTCAGGAATCAGAATGAAAAGGAAACCTGCTAAGGATTTCCAATTGAAGAAGTCAGCAAGTTACTGCAAGCCTATACTTCTTCTATTCTGGCTCCTGGCTCCTGACTCCTGAGTTTACAACCTATCACCTTGGTGATGATTCTCTGTTATTTTTCTCTAATGCCCTCTCTACTGAAGCGGGAACGAATGGTTTGACATTACCACCGTATCGTTGAATCTCTTTGACAATCCCTGAGGAGAGAAACGAGTATTTTCCCGCTGTCATGAAGAAGACGCTCTCGATTCCAGAGTTTAACGTGCGGTTTGCCAGCGCCATCTGAAACTCGTACTCAAAATCGGAATTGGCACGTAATCCGCGGACAATGGCACGAGCTTCGTACATCTTTGCGCACTCAACGAGCAGACCAGAGTAAATGATCACCTCTACGTCTTCTATTCCCGCTTCGGTGAGGGCGTCACAGGTGATCTGTCGCCGCTGCAAAGCAGTAAAGAACGGTTTTTTGTTGGGATTTTCCACTATCGCGATAATAAAGCGATCAAAGAGCTTCTTGGCCCGCAATACAATATCAAGATGGCCATAGGTTATCGGATCGAAGCTTCCCGGATAGATAGCAGTTAACATCAATATCACCTTGGTTCTATACTTTGGGAGCCCTCACAATGAGGCGGAAATGCGGCTTTGTCAACAAATTATAACCTCCGGGATGTACCGATGGAAATCAGTCATCACGGTCCGACGACTGTCAAATTGATCTTCTCCAGCAGAGTTCTCTGATTCGTATTGATCACCCGATCGATCACCTGCCTGATATCGGCAAGTGTTACATTATCCAGTTCGTCGAGCACCTGTTCCGGGGAGAGTATCTTATTGCCGATACATGCGCTGGCGCCCAACCGCGCCATACGGTTGGAATGAATCTCTAAACTGAGGGTGAAGTTCCCTTTGAGTTTTGTTGTTGCTAATTGTAGTTCTTGCTCGGAAATCCCATCTCTACTCAACTGCTCTATCTCTGCAAGGATGATCTCTATCGTTTCATCGACCTTCTGGGGGGAGAGGGCAGCATAAGTTACAACGGCGCCGCCGTCAGAATAGAGATTCAACAAACTACCCACATCATAGGCGATTGCTTTCTCTTCGCGAATGATACGGAAAAGACGGGAACTCATACCGCTGCCGAAGACGGTGATCAACGTATCTAAAGAGAATCGATCCTGGTCACTGGCTGCGAGACCGGGAAGTGCAATATAGATATGACTCTGCTCTGTATCGCGGCGATGTCGGTTGTGGTCCATCCTTATCTGTGGTGGTCTGCGTGTGCAACCGATCGCATTATTCTCTACGCCATCAAACAGAAGAGCAACTCGCTCGATAAATCTGTTGTGATCGAGCGCTCCGCAGGCTACGATGACCATATTGTCGGGTGAATATAGTCGCTGGTAGAAATCTACTATCGCATCACGATTGATATGAGCTATCGTCTCGCACGATCCCAGAACAGGGGAAGAGAGTGGATGCTGCTCTTGCCATAATCCAGCGGAAAAAAGGTTGAACGCCACTTGTTGTGGGTCATCATTCATCCCTTTGATCTCTTCTAATACCACTCTGCGTTCGCGTTCTATCTCCTCGGCGGCGAAGCGAGGGTCTTTGACCATCTCAATCAAGAGATCAACAGCGCGATCGAGGCCGTCGGCAGGCACATCGACCCAGTAACAAGTATATTCTTTCGATGTCGCTCCGTTGATAAACCCGCCGACTGAATCGATGACACGTGAAATAGCGAGAGCATCATGTTTTTTTGTGCCCTTAAACAGAAGGTGTTCGACAAAATGAGCCATACCGGCATTGCAAGGCAGGTCATCGCGACTACCAGCTCTTATCCATACCCCGAGTGATACCGATTTAGCAGTCGGTATCACTTCGGTGATTACGCGTATTCCATTCTCCAATACTGCGGTAAAGGCACCGGGGTAAAGACTCCTGATCACCAGCGGTCCTCAAGTAAGTACTCTTTTTTTTCGGGATCGGTCTCTTCCTCACTCTCTGGAGAGACGCGGAGCAACTTATACCGGCCGCGTTCATCGATATCCACCACTTCAACAGTGACTTTATCGCCAATCTGTACGACATCTTTCACCCGTTTTACATATTTATCCGATAGAGCAGAGATATGAATCAGGCCGGTCGCTTCCGGGGTCAGATCAACGAAAGCTCCGTAGTCAACAATATTGCTGACTGTCCCTTCAATAATATCTCCCACCTTAACTTGAACCTGTACCTCTTTTTTCTTGACCGTCTCTGCCGGCGTTGCATCATCGATACGTCGTAAATCAGGACGCCCCATTTTATCGACGCCGATAACTTCGATCGTGATCTCATCTCCCGGATTGACGATATCACTCACTTTATCTACAAACCCAGCGGCAAGATTGGAGACATGGACCAGCCCTTCCGTACCAGCTTTCAATTGGACGAAAGCGCCGAAGTCAGCAAGACGAGTAACCTTAACCTTCATTCTCATTCCTTGTTCCAGCTCGGTGGTGAGGTCCTTGACCCATTCTTTGGCAGCAGCTACGGCTTCTGCATCAGCAGCAGAAATTTTGACCAGACCACTGTCGTCGATATCGATTTCTGCTCCTGTCTCTTCGCTGATCTGGCGGATCATCTTTCCACCCGGACCGATCACAACGCCGATCTTATCGGGCGGAATAGTGATTGTCTCCAGCCGGGGAGCGTAGGCTGAGAGGGAAGTCCGCGGATCAGAGAGCACTTTTGCCATCTCATTTAGAATGGCGAGTCGCGCATCTCTGGCTTGGTTTAACGTTTTCTCCAGTATCTCTTCTGTAATTCCACCTGTTTTAACGTCAAGTTGAAACGCGGTGATGCCGTCCTCTGTTCCGGCTACCTTGAAATCCATATCGCCAAAGTGATCTTCCATCCCGAGTATATCAGTGAGGATTGCGTAACGGCCGCTATCCTTGTCTTGGATCATCCCCATCGCTATTCCAGCGACCGGCTTTTTGAGCGGCACCCCTGCGTCCATCAACGCCAGTGATCCACTACAGATCGTTGCCATCGAAGAAGAACCGTTAGATTCCAAGATCTCTGAAACCAGACGGATGACGTATGAAAACTCTTCCTCGGTCGGTAAGACAGATAGTAGCGCTCCTTCTGCTAAACAACCATGGCCGACCGACCGTCGACTCGGAGAGCCGATTCTCCCTACTTCTCCGACAGAAAAGGGAGGAAAATTGTAGTGGAGCATGAACCGTTTACGGCCTGCAAACATCATTTGATCAATCAGTTGTTCGTCGGATCGCGTCGTTCCCAACGTAATTATGGATAGGCTTTGAGTCTCACCGCGGGTAAAGAGGGCCGACCCGTGCACCCGCGACAGGATTCCCACTTTGCAGGTGATCGGTCGTAATTCGTCAATAACTCGACCATCCATCCGTTCGCCGGTGTCAATGATCATCCTGCGAGCGAATTCTTTGTAGCTATCATCGAACAAAGACGAGACTTGGGCAGTCAGTTCCTGTTCCTTCTCTGCCGGTGATTCCCCGACGATGGCAGCTATCGCCTCTTGGCGCAGCGCCTCTTCCATCTCTTGCCTTTCCTGTTTGTTAGCGGCGCTCTTAAGGGTGGAAAGTTTGTTCCAGACAAGATCTTTGACTTGCTTATACAACAAATCATGATCGTTTGCCGGCGATTGGGCCTCCTTTGCAACAGAGACCGGTATGGTGTGTAAACGAGACAGAGGTTGGGTAAATCGTTCTTGGATAGTAATCAACTCTTTGATTGTGCGATGGGCAAGGGCGATTGCTTCTACGACTTCATCTTCTGAGAGTTCATCCATGCGCCCCTCGACCATCATAACGGTCTTGCTCGTTCCGGCAACCGTTATATTGACTCCACTTACTAATTGGGTCTCATGATCGGGATTGACCACCAGTCCTCCTTCACTGCGGCCGATTTGTACGCCTGCAATCGGTCCGGCAAACGGCGCCTTGGAGATCATCAATGCGGCAGAGGCGCCCAGCATGCCTGTCAGCGCAGGCGAGCAATCGTGTTCCGCCGATAGAACCGTAAGAATTACTTGCACTTCATCATCGTATCCGGCAGGGAATAATGGCCGTACAGAGCGATCGATCATCCGCGCGTTTAAGATAGCCACTTCGCTCGGTCTCCCTTCACGTTTAAAAAACCCTCCCGGAATCTTTCCTCCCGCATAAAACCGTTCTTCATAATCGACGCGCAGAGGGAAATAGTCGAATTTCGCCTTATTCTCTTGCGTTGTTACCGTTGCTAAAACTGTCGTATCTCCGTACGTCACTACAACAGCCCCATCAGCCTGTCGGGCTATCTCGCCTGTTTCCAATGTGATCTTCTTACCGTTAAGCAGCATACTATCTTGCATATACATAATTCTTAAACTCCTCGTATTCCTGTTGCAGCAATTATTTTCTTATATCCTTCAAAATTTTTTCGTTTCAAATAGAGAAGTAAACGGCGGCGTTGTCCGACTAATTTACGTATTCCCCTCTGTGCGCTGAAGTCTTTTTTGTGCTCGGTTAAATGTTCAGTTAATTCTTTTATTCGCGCCGTCAATAGCGCAATCTGTACCTGCGTGGAACCAGTATCCGCCTCATTTTTTCCATAGTTGGTTATAATCTGTCGTTTCTCTTCACATCCGATGATCATCTATATCAACTCCTAATTTTCTCTGCTATAAGCTATTCTCTTTATCTTCGGGGAGAAGGAAATGCAGGTGAATATTGCATCTACTTGTCCTATCAGCTTGCTCTTTCGGTTTTGCCGCTCGTTATTTTCTATACCGCACAGAGAGCTCCCTTGCCTTGGCTTTAACACTTTCTTCATCTATCGTGGTAAGATTACCTCTTTCCATAAGTATCTGTCCATCGACGATTACATCTGTGATAGCTTGTGAATTGGCTGCATAGACCAGATCAGAGATATAATCGTAAGATGGCAACATATTAACTTTATCGATATCCATAAGCACTATATCAGCCCTCTTCCCTACGGTCAATATTCCCACTAACTCATCGACCCCGATTGCTGTTGCCCCACTGCACGTTGCCATACGTAATGCTTCTATTGCCGGTATCGTTGTCGGGTCTTTTGTTGCAACTTTCTGCAGTAACGCTGCCAAACGCATCTCCTCCAACATGTCAAGGTTATTATTCGACGCTGCGCCATCGGTTCCCAACGCCACGTTGACACCGGCAGCCTTCATCTGTGCCACCGGCGCGATCCCGGAGGCGAGTTTGGCATTGCTCGTCGGATTATGAACGACCATCACATTATGCTCCGCAAGGAGAGCGATATCCGCTTCGTTTACATGGACGCAGTGAGCAGCGAGAGTAGGAACCGAAAAGAGATCGAGCGATGCTAAATATTTAACCGGACTCATTCCCAGATCAGCATAAGAAGATTTAACTTCATCTGTTGTTTCACTAAGATGAGTATGGATCATCACTCCTGTTGAGACTGCTATATCGCGCGTCTTTTCCAAGATATCACAACTACAAGTGTATGGAGCATGGGGAGCGAGCGCCACATTGATCCTCCCGTTGGCTTTGCCATGCCAATCCGCGATTAAGTTACGTGCGGTTTCAATCTCTCTTCGGCCATGCGCATTATAGCTTTCCGCGATGATTCCGTGCGCGAGCAAAGCGCGCATTCCACTCTCTTCCACTGCGCGCGCCACTTCATCCATATAGAAATACATATCAGCAAACGCCGTTGTGCCGGAGCGGATCATCTCAGCTATTCCCAGCAGCGCAAACCAATATACCTCTTGTGGCTTAAGGTTCTTCTCTATCGGCCAAATCACTTGTTCTAACCACTCTTTGAGCGGTAAATCATCCGCCAACCCACGGAAGAGAACCATCGAAAGATGGGTATGGGCATTGACAAATCCCGGGAAGGCCAGTTTTCCTGCGCCGTCGATGATTTGAACTACATTTAATTCTTCTATATCATCAGAATTTGCTTTTGCGGGTGAGATGCACGCGATAACACCATCTTTAATATAGATGTCATGGTCTTCTTTGACTGTTAATCCATCGACTAACGTTACGTTTTTAACGATTATTCTCATTTGATCTTTTACAATTATCTACTCCTTAACTATTTATAAATTATACCCGGTTCCTATCTTTTTGCAATCTCCTTCACTTGACATCCTATCTCGTTCTCCCTGCTCTACCTTGATCTTTGTGCGTAGTAATGCTATCCTACTGCTATTATGACTGCACAACGCGCCGGGATGCATCAAGAAGAAGCAGCAGTGGTGTTCCTGCGTTCACGTGGATATGCTATTGTCTCCCGCAACTGGTGGTGTCGGTTTGGTGAAATCGATATCATTGCCAGAGACGGCGATCAACTCGTCTTTGTCGAAGTAAGGGCGAGAAAGACAGAGAGTCATGGCAGTCCGGAAGAGACTATCTCAAGACTAAAAAAAAAGCGTATAATCGCTGCCGCACAAATTTACCTTGCCGGCAAGGACTGCGATTTAGCAGTGCGATTTGATGTCGTTGCTATCTCCGGCAATGATTTTCGTCTACACAAAAACGCGTTTACAGGAGAGGATTGATGTTTGCCCAGGTGATCAGCGCAGTGGTGATCGGTATTGATGCGGAATTGATCGAAGTTCAGTGTGATGTAGCACGCGGTTTCCCTGGATTTAGCGTTGTCGGTCTGCCGGAGAAAGAGGTGACCGAGAGTCGTGAGCGCATCCGCAGCGCGATTAAAAACTCAGGTTGTCCCTTTCCTACCACCCGAATCACTGCTAATCTCGCTCCTGCCGATCTACGCAAAGAGGGTGTCGGGTTCGATCTTCCGATCGCACTCGGGTTAATCATCGCATCGCAGCAGATCCCTGTGCCGTCAAAAAGATATCTCATTTTAGGAGAACTGGCGCTCAACGGCGAAGTGCGGGCGGTGAAGGGAGCTCTGCCTATTGCGCTGCGCGCTTCTGTAGATGGAAATATCGATGGCATCATCCTTCCGCTGGATAATGCTGCTGAGGCGGCGTTGGTCGAAGAGATACCTGTGTATCCGGTGTCGACGTTATCAGAAGCGATCAAGATTCTAAGTGAAGCGGTAGAGCCGACCCCCTTCTCGATCGATAGAGAAACTCTCTTCTCGGCTGCCGTCTCATATGAGACCGATTTTGCCGAGATCAAAGGACAAGAACAGGCTAAACGGGCGCTGGAAGTGGCTGCTACCGGTGATCACAGCGTACTTATGGTCGGCCCTCCTGGGGCGGGAAAGTCTATGCTCTCCCGCCGTTTCCCCACTATTCAGCCTCCACTCTCCTTTAAAGAAGCGTTGGATACAACTAAGATCTATAGCATCACCGGAATGATTCCTTCTGGACAGCCACTTGTAACTACGCGACCATTTCGTGCTCCCCATCATACGATATCTTATGCCGGCATGGTCGGTGGTGGGGGTGGAATTCCCCGACCAGGAGAGATCACCCTTGCTCACCATGGCGTTCTTTTTCTCGATGAGTTACCGGAATTCGATCGGCATGTCTTAGAGACATTAAGACAACCATTGGAAGATAGAGAGATCGTGATATCGCGTGCCGGTGTCTCAGTCTGTTATCCAGCGGATTTCATGTTGCTGGCAGCAATGAACCCCTGTCCATGTGGTCATCGGGGTGATAAGGAGCGAGAATGCACATGTACTGCTCAGGAGATTTACCGTTACCGCAAACGAATATCCGGCCCGTTCCTCGACCGGATTGATATTTTCATCGAGGTGCCGCGCCTGACATCTGAAGAGCTTCTTTCGCGGCCGACTGGTGAGAGTTCGGCAGCGATCAGAGCGAGAGTCGACACAGCGCGTGAGCGGCGCGCGAAACGATTGGCAAAGGAGGAGAGAGATGCAAATAAATCGAAGCAGACCAATCACGCTGCAAAGAGGGAAATTAACGAGCACAAATTCGATTCTGAAGGACGTAAATTATTGGAGATGGCGATCGATCATTTCGGCCTGAGTGCCCGTGGGTACACCCGCTTGCTGCGCGTAGCGCGGACTATCGCTGATCTCTCCGCCTCGGCGCTGATTCGCGCCGAACATCTGTCCGAGGCGATTCAGTATCGCTCGATTGATGAAAACTTACTTTAAGTGGACGTCGTTTGGCAGTATAATGTAGTAAAAAAGAGAGGAAGGAGGTCGAAGATGACACGCAGACGGTTATTCAGAGGATGTATTCTCTTTTTCGCTATTATAACGGTAAGTATCACTGCAACAGCCGTTGAATTTCCCGTTTTAGTCGAGCGGATAGAGATCAGAGGAAATGAACGGGTGACGCAAGAGGAGCTCCGGGCGCACGTGACATTCAGCCGGGGTGAATTTATCGAAGCAATGGAGATCCGCGAGAGCGTTAAGGCGATATTCGACACCGGAAAGTTCCGCGAAGTCATCCCGCGGGTGGAGGTAGAGCAAGGCAAGATTATCATTATCTTTTACGTCGTAGAGAATCCTGTCTTAAACGAGATCATTATCAGCGGGAACATCACCAAAGAACCGGTTGAAATCTTCGGGATAAAGCTCTATGAACGGAAGGTTTTACCGACCACCGAAATTCTGGAGATCCTGGCCGAGCATGGAGTGGAAACCGGACAGATGTTGGATTTACGAGGCCTTGAGCAAGCGCTGCACGCCGTTATCGTTCGCTATGAGGAGAAGGGATTTGCACTGATCAGAATCGGCGAGGTCATCCCCGGACCGACCCTTACGATTGAGATCATCGAGGCACGAGTGGTAGAGAACCGGATTATTGGATTGAGAACCGTTCCCAGTACAGTGGCGCTGAATCTAATCGATCTGCCTGATTATCGACCCGTTACGAGCGCTGAGATTCACGACACGATGATCGCCCTCAATGAATCGCTCTTCTTCGATGTCGTTGACCTTATTCCTGCTCAGGGGCCCGGCCGTGACGAGATAATCCTGGCATGGCGTCTTTCCGAACGGGTTTTAATTAACTTCCCGACTGAGATTACCGCAGTAACGTTCACTGGAGCGACACTCTTTTCCATTGAGCAGCTCACAGCTGCTCTGGGAGAACTACCGGTTGGATTGGCCGATAATTTTGCCATCCTGCAAAGCGTGGCAGGAATCTATGCTCTCTACCATGAAGCTGGGTATACGATGATCAGGTTCAACGTACGCGGCGTTATTGACGGAGAGTTGCAACTTGAGGTAATAGAAGGACGAGTAGGTGAGATATTCCTGGAAGGAAATCACCATACGCAGGATTTTGTTATCTGGAGAAACTTACCAATTACAGAAGGTGACATACTGAACATCAACCGGCTCATCGCGGCGCATCACCGCTTGATGGGGCTCGGTTACTTCGATATTATCGATATCCTGCCAGAGTGGGTTGATGACTATATAAGACTGACAGTGATGATTACAGAGCGGGGACAACTCGGAAGTTTCATGGGATCCGTTGCTCTCGGCCCGGCGGGCGGGATTGTCGGCAAGATCGATTACAGTCAAAAGAACCTGTTTGGGACGGGCCAGGATCTCACGCTATCTTTTCGACGAGGACTTATCGCTGACGGAACCAGCACGTGGAGCATCAACTATAGCACCGTCTCCTTCTTCCCCACCTTTGAACGCGTCGGCCTGGAGGTCTATCGCCAGACAATAGGTGCGGAAGAAGATAGGATAAGAACGATCGGTGGTCGTGGCCGCCTGACTTATAAACTGACTGATTTTCTCGATCTCGGTCTGTCATTTACCCACGAAAGATCGCGTACTTTAGTACAGCCATTGGCGCCGCTCTCTTCGCTGACGCTCGCATTAACGTATGACAGACGTAATGACCCGTTCTTTCCCACTTTCGGAACAACAAGAAACTTGTCAGTGGAGAAAGCAGGCAGGTTTGCTCCGGGAGTGGAGTTCATAAAAATAGATATGAGTTGGGCGGAGTTTTTCCCTCTCCGACTCGGTCTTCCGTTCCTGGAAGATAGAGAACAGACATTCGCTGTACGCGCTGTCAGTGGGTTTGGAATCGGTCTGCCCGGCCATCGGTTGTACGAGCTCGGCGGAGTGACGACGATCCGCGGGTTGGATCCGACGCGGGTAACGAGCCTGCTTTATCTGAACGTCGAGCATCGTATTCAGTTTATACCAGAGCTGACAGGGACTATGTTTTGGGATATCGGCACCGACTTCGATCATCAGCCTGCTTTTGCGAGAGTGAAAAGCTCTGTCGGCGTCGAAGTCTCGCTGCATGTAATGGGGATGCATGTCCGGTTTATCATGGCATGGCAACTGCTACCTGAGCTTGACAGATCATTTGTTCCGCGGTTTGGATTTGCTTTCGGCCCCATCTTTTAACAGACGGAAAATCGGATATACTTAAAAATACATACAATACTATAATAGGAGGTATTGAAATGAAAAAATCTGGATCGGTCATTGTGGTGATTTTGGCGCTCATTCTCGGGTTTATCGGTGGGGCGGTTACTCCGCATCTTATGCCTATCGCCGGTATTACAGAGTTAGAGGAGCGGATCGTTCATTTAGAAGCCGAGCTGCAAAAGATAGAGCCGGTAGATGCTCCCCTGAGAATTGCTTATATGGATGCCGAACGTGCATTTACCGTTATTTTAGATGTAGTAGCAGGGCTCCGCGCGCGAGCGCGAACAAAACAAGATGCGAGATTAGAACTTAAACGACAACAGCTTGCCGGGGAAATCGCTGCGGAAGACTTCCAGCATAGAAATAATATCCTGAGCATTGAGCTGTTACAAGCACAACTGGCAATAAATCTGGGAGCGATAGAGAAAATGATCGCTGGGAGAGGATTCCAGGATATACGTGGTGATCTTGAGCTATTGCGGGATGAAGCGCAACCGCTGGAAGATGAGATCTCCGCATTATTGGTAACAACGATGATCGGCGGATTCGTTGATCAAGCGGAGTTTGACATTCAATTTGCGCACGCGCGAGCTGCTTTCTCTCACCTCGATCACCTCCTTACCCAAGTGGCAACGATGAAGATCGCCCGCGCAGCGCATCAGGTTGGAATAGAGATGGGATTCGACATGGTCCTCTTACAACGAAATGTAATCATCTATCGAAATCCGATGCGAATTCTTGATGTCACGCTACAGGTCAGGGAAAAATTAGCCGAGTACTTCATGCCGTTATAAATATGGTCAAAATGATTGAGGAGATAATGAAACTGCTCCCGCTTCGCTATCCATATCTGCTGATCGATCGAGTGATCGAGTTTACTGCGGAGCGGGTGACAACGCTTAAGAACGTGACGATCGGCGAGCCGTTCTTTCAAGGGCATTTTCCCGAGCCCCTGCCATTGTTGATGCCGGGAACGCTTATTCTGGAAGCGATGGCGCAGACCGCTGCTATCCTTATTGCAAAGGAGAGAACCCCCGGCTACCTCGTCGGAGTTGAAAAGGCACGGTTCAAACAGCAAGTGGTTCCGGGAGACCAGTTGATATTGCAAGCCCGGGCGCTGAGAAAGAAAGATGGTCTGTTAAAAGCAGAGGTGCGCGCATCTGTCAATGATAAGATCGTTGCAACAGCGACCGTTACAGTGATGCGTAACAAAGAGACCAGTAGTCCGCTGCTTTCGATGAAAGATGATAATTGATGTGGAATAAATTGATCGAATCTGTTCCTAACATCAGCGAGGGCCGGCAGACGTCTGTTATAGATAAGATCGTTGCCGCTGCTGGTGGTGAGGGGATCCGTGTTCTTGATGTCCAATCAGATTCTGATCATAACCGTTCAGTGATCACAATCATCGGCCGACCAGAGATGATCGGAAAAGGGATCATTCGCCTCGTCGACAGCGCAGTACAATTGATCGATCTTGGCGAACATACAGGACAACATCCTCGTATGGGCGCGGTGGATGTAATCCCGTTTATTCCTGTCAAAGGGACGACAATAGAGGAATGTATATCCCTTTCACGCGATGTTGGACAAGAGATCGCTGAGCAATTCGACATCCCTGTATATCTATATGAAAGGTCTGCTGCCTCGGCAAAGCGATGTAATCTCGCAACTATTCGCCGCGGCGAGTTTGAAGGATTCACAGAAAAGATCCTCCTTCCAGAATGGAAACCGGACTTCGGAGCGAGGAGAGTACACCCCACTGCCGGAGTCACTGCGATAGGAGCACGCCAATTTCTGATCGCGTACAATATCAACTTAGCCACCACCGATATAAAGATCGCTCAGCAGATCGCGGCAGCAGTCCGCTATCGCAGCGGTGGGTTGCGGTTTATTAAAGCGCTCGGATTCTCATTGGAAGATCGCGGTATCGTTCAGGTGTCGATGAATCTGACCGATTTTACTAAGACTCCGATCCATCGTGTCTTCGAAATGGTAGTACGAGAAGCGGAAAGGTACGGAGTGATGGTGATCGGAAGTGAGATCGCCGGTACTGTCCCACGATCTGCTCTTATCGCTGCTGCAGAATACTATCTGCGAATGACAGGGTTCTCCGAATCGCTCATCCTGGAAGAGCGGATTGAGGAGGCGCTGAGTGGAGATAGCTGACCGCGAGATCTCACGCGCCACTATCATCGGGTTCGGACTCAGCGGCAGGGCGGCCACTGAATTTTTCATCGATCATAAGGTAGATATCTACGTTTCAGAGATCGGCGAACTTACAATCGCCGATAAAGAGTTTTTAACGCATCACGGAATCCCGTATGAAGAGAAAGGGCATACCCCCTCCTCATTGACCAATAGTGATTTAGTTGTGCTCAGCCCGGGAGTGCCGCTGACCACACCGCTCCTTACAGTCGCTAATGAAGATAACATACCGATCATTGCGGAGATGGAATTGGCATTTCTTCTCGCTTCGCCATCCCACTTGATCGCTGTGGCCGGGACAAACGGCAAGAGCACCACCGTATCTCTGATCAGAGAGATCCTTAGCTATTGCGGGAAAATACCGTTGGCAGCAGGTAATATCGGTGTGCCGCTGATCAGTAAAGTTGATTCACTCACCGGTGAAGAAGTCGTTATATTGGAAATCAGCAGCTTTCAGCTTGAGCAGATGAAGACCTTTCGCGCCCCGGTGGCTGTCTTGCTTAATATCACTCCTGATCATCTTGACCGTCATCATACATGGGAAAGGTATATGGAAGTAGAAACAAGTATCTTCATGAACCAACAAGAAGCGGATGTTGCTATACTTCCTACAACCCTTGATCACTTGTGCCCGCATCTTGGTTCTCGTAAGATATTCTTTGATTATCTCCAACTTCCGGATCTTCCGTGGCTCAAGAAACTTTATCCGCACGAACGGATGAATCTCCTTGCCGCAAGCGCTGCGGTCGATGCCTTACTGCCTATCTGTGACCTCAGCTCCTTACCATGGGAAAAGATCGAAAGCGCCCTTTCGCTTCCGTTTCGCTTGCAGTATGCAGGTATGGTGGATCAGGTAATGATCTACAATGATTCTAAATCGACAACAGCAGCCTCTACCACTGCTGCCATCGCCTCGTTTTCCGCACCGCTCATCTTACTCATGGGAGGCAGAGATAAAGGAAGTGGCTATGAAGAGCTGGCACGGCGGATCATCGCTGCGCAAATAAAGTATGTAATCCTATATGGAGAGGCGGCGCCTTTTTTAGGCGATATCTTACAGCAAGCGGGTTACACGACCACACACAGAGCCGATGACCTTGCGCAAGCATTTCATCTTGGACTTGCCCATGCCGACTGCGGCGACATTTTGCTCTTTTCTCCTGCTTGCGCAAGCTATGATCATTACTGTAACTATGAAGACCGCGGCCAGGCATTCATCAATTTACTGCACCAGCAACAGAACTATTCTCCAGCAACTAAAACGCGACCTAAAAGATGAGGAGAACCAGTTGCAACAAGCACTAAACAATGCGTACTATCTTATGACGCACTGCAATAGTAAACTGCAACCCTGAATAAATTTGCATAGAAAGAGAGAATAAAATGGCTGCTGATAAACTCCATCATAAGAATAAGCACAAAAAACCGATCGATTTTGTCCGCCAGATCATCATTGACGATCTGGCAGCGGGAAAACACAGTGGACGTGTCCATACCAGATGGCCGCCGGAACCGAATGGTTATATCCATATCGGCCATGCAAAGACCGTTTTGCTGAACTACTGGATCGCTACGGAATTTGGTGGGAAATTCAACCTCCGTTTCGACGACACCAACCCAGAGAGAGAAAGTATCGAATATATCGAATCGATCATTGCGGATCTCCGCTGGCTCGGCATTGACTGGGAGGATAGACTCTATTACGCCTCTGATTACTTTGAACAACTCTACGAATGGGCCGAAAAGCTCATCAAAGCCGGCAAAGCATACGTATGTGATTTGAGCTCTGAGGAGATCAGCCGATATCGCGGCAAAGCAATCCGGGATGGAGACAAGATCATTACTCCCCCCGGCAAGGATAGTCCGTATCGCAATCGCTCTGTGGAAGAGAACTTAGATCTCTTCCGCCGCATGCGCGCAGGAGAATTTTCAGACGGATCAAAGACGCTGCGCGCCAAGATCGACATGACCCATTCCAATCTGAATATGCGTGATCCGATCATGTACCGTATCTTACGGACCACTCACCATCGCACCGGCGATCGATGGTGTATCTATCCGACCTACGACTGGACACACGGCCAGTCAGATTCGATCGAAGGAATCACTCATTCCATCTGCACGCTTGAGTTCGAAAACCACCGACCACTCTATGACTGGTTTCTTAAGCAACTGGCAGTATTCCACCCCCAACAGATCGAAGTGGCGCGAATGAACCTCAGTTACACCGTTCTCAGTAAACGCAAGCTCTTGCAATTGGTTGAACAAGGCTACGTAGAGAGTTGGGACGACTCACGTATGCCGACTCTTGCCGCTCTGCGACGGCGTGGATATACTCCAGCAGCGATCCACGATTTTGTACAACGGATCGGCGTCACCAAATCAGAGAGTATCGTCGACGTTGCACTCCTCGAACACTGCTTACGTCAGGATTTGAACAGATATGCACCGCGGAGGATGGGAGTTCTCGCCCCACTGAAGGTTGTAATCACCAACTATCCCGCTGACCGAGTCGAGTATCTTACAGCGATCAATAATCCCGAAGACGTAACCGCCGGCACGCGTAACATACCTTTCTCCCGAGTACTCTATATCGAACAAGAAGACTTTATGGAAGACCCTCCGAAGAAGTTTTATCGCCTTGCGCCTGGTCGCGAAGTACGGCTGCGTTACGCATATCTCATTACTTGTACGAACGTAGTAAAGGACGAACAGAGCAATATCAAAGAGATTCATTGCACCTATGACCCAGCGACACGCGGCGGGAATACCCCTGATGGACGACGGGTTAGAGGAACGCTTCATTGGGTTTCAGCACAGCATGCCGTCGAGAGAGAAGTGCGGTTGTATGAGCATCTGTTCAAAACAGAGAACCCTCTGCTGGTCGATGAAGGACATGACTGGCTGGAAAACTTGAATCCTAACTCGCGCATTGTACTGACAGGCTGCAAGCTTGAACCGAGCCTCGCAGAAGCAAAACCCGGCGACCGGTTTCAATTCGAGCGTAAAGGCTACTTCTGCGTTGACAGAGTGGACTCAGAAAGAGCAATGCCCATTTTCAATCGGACCGTTACGCTGCGTGACACCTGGGCCAAGTTTATGCGAAAAGAGCAGAGTGAAAAATAAGCAGAGATCGTTAGACCACTGAAAAACTGAACGACTTAATCTGCGGCTGTGCTCTCCCACTACCTGCAAAAGCTGTTGCACACCATAGCCACTTTAAGACTCTTTGACGTTTCATATGGGTAACGGATCTATCAGGTACTCGGGGTTGTCCCTGTCCCCGATCAGGTTGTCAGGTTCACCTGTCTGCGTGCAACGCACTGGCAAGCGGTTCAGGGGTTGAGAAGTTGGGAGGTTGGATGGTAGCAAGCTATCTCCTCTTCTCTTCTCAACCTCTGGTTGTTGGGTTGACTGAGTAGTTACCTTGATCTTTACACTTTTTCATCTCTCCAACCTTGAACCGTGAACCTCGGAACCTTGAACCTGAGTAGTGACCGTGAACCCCGGAACCTTGAACCTGAGTTG